>CAYIRZ010000105.1:0-8834 GCA_964365845.1 uncultured Streptomycetaceae bacterium | reverse complement strand
AGTAAGTTTCTGAGTAATCTAGATTCCCGCCTTCGCGGGAATGACAAAACTATACTTGATCAGAGCTTCCCTAACCTGATCAAACGTCACTTGCACCGCGTTCTTTTCATTCCGTTCTTTAGTGCTTTTCATTTTAGGAGTTTGTCGGACTTAACCCGGACAAACTCCTAGCCGTTTTTGGAATTCGCAATGAAACGTGAGTTCGAGCAAATCGATCTTCGCAACGGCAAGTTCGACCCGGGCTCCGCTCTCCAGCACCGGCAGGGAAGGCACGCGGGCGACCAGCGGCAGCTCGTCGAAACGCACCAGGTTTTCGCGCAGCACGCTCGCCGTCACCACGCCGGCGTTCTCCTGGAGCAGCCAGCGCAGGCACCAATAGCGCTCCATGGCGCGCTGAAATTCGGCATAAGCGTCATAAGTAATCTCGAAATCGCGCAGCGCGGAGAGCAACGCCTCGCTGTTGGCCTGGTAGGCGGGCGTCTCGCCGCGCACAAAGGCGACGATCTGCCGCTGGTTGAGCAGGTCGATGTAGCGCCGCAGCGGTGAGCTCGCCCAGATGTAATGCTCGACGCCCAGCCCGGCATGCCCCGAAGGCACGGTGCTCATCCGCACCAGGCCGCCACCCTGGTTGCGATAGATGGCCGCGACGCCGGCCGCATCCAGCGCTTCGCCCCAGTGGCGGTTGACGAAGATCATCAGTTCCGAGACCACCTTGTCGAGCGGCGTGCCGCGCCGGCGCGGCACAATGCGCACGCGATCGTTTTCGACGTAAAAGCTGTAATCGGGACGCTCGCCCTGCGCGGTGTCGGCCTTGCCGCGTCCCGCCTCGAGCGTCGTGACGAAACGCCATAGCAGCATCAGTTCCGGGCCGAATTCGTGTTGCACCGTGCCGCTCGCCACGGTGGCGGCGTTGAACACCGCATCGAGTTCGTCATGACGGAGATTGGCCGCGATCGGCACGCTTTCCACCGCGCTGCGGATCGCGACCACCTCGAGTGCCGGCGTGAGTTCGGCGTAGCACGACAGCGCGGCGCGCGGGGCGCCGGCGTCAAGTGAATAGGGACCGATCACCGCCTCGGGCAACATGGTGATCTTGGCGCCCGGAAAATACACCGTGGAGAGGCGCTCGCGCGCCGCCTGGTCGGCGGCCGAGCCCGGCGCCACGCCCAGCGCGGGCGCCGCGATGTGAATGCCAACCTGCCAGTTGCCCCCCGGCAACTCCGTGACCGACAACGCGTCATCAATCTCAGTGGTCGTGGCATCGTCGATGCTGAAGGCGCGCACCGGCGTCAGCGGCAGACCGGCAGGCAATTCGGCCGGCTCGACGCTATCAAAGCCGGTGCCGTGCGGGAAGTGCTCGAACAGGAAGCGGTTGAGATGATAGTCGTGCGACGACGGCAGCGCGCCGCACTTGTCGAGCAGGTGCGCCGGCGAGAGCTTCATGGCCTGGCATGCCGCGTCGAGCGCTTTCCACTCGAGCGCGTTCTTGTCGGGGTTGTACAGCAGTTGCGCGAGCTGGGCGCGGAACCCGTCGGGCAATTGCAGCGTGGTGAGCTTCGCAACGTATTCGTCTTTTTTGAGCGCCTGCTGACGCTTCTTCTCGATGCTCGCCAATGCCGCCTTGAGCGCATCTTCCGGCGCCGCTTTGTAGCGCCCGCGGCCTTTCTTGTAGAAATACATCGGCGCGCCGTGCAGCCGGAACAGCACGCCCGCGGACTCGACCGGGCCGGGCGCATGTCCGAAATATTCGCGCGCCAGGCCATCATAGGAAAATTCGGCCTCGCCGCAGCACTGCCACAGAAAATCGACGTCGATCTCGTCGGCCAGTTTCTGCGCCCCGTCCATGAAATTCGCAAGCGGCGGCTGCTCGAAGCGGAACAGCACCACGCCCGCCTTTACTTTGGAGCGCCTGCCGTGCGGCGCCTCGACCTGCAGCGAGGTATCGTTGTCAGCGAGAACGGTGCCAACCTTGAATTGGCCGTCCTCTTCGTAAAATACGTTCATGTATAGAGCCTATTGCGCGAGATCGGGCTCGCCGCCCGCGCGCAGAATTTCGCCCCGTACTGCGTCGCGCAATTTTACAGTTGCTTCCCAGTCCGAGCCAAGCGCTGGAAGCGGCAAACCGAAAATCAGGGTCACCGCGCCCCGGCGCGCCAGCCAGCTGTCGTCGCGTAGAATCGTGCGCGCGCCGCGGATGGCCACCGGCACCACCGGCACCCCGGCGCGTGCCGCCACCGCGAATGCGCCCGTGCGGAACGGCCTGAGTCCGGCACGGCGGTCAAAGGTGCCCTCCGGAAAGAAAACGGGAACATTCCCCGCCCGAAACGCCGCCGCAAATTGCCCCACGTCCTCGGCGCCCTGTTGTACGTCATAGCGCTCCACGTACACAGCGCCAATGCCGCGCAGGAACAGGCGCGGGATCAACTGGCGCGCAAACTCGCGTTTGGCCGCAAATGCATACTGAAACCGCGGGGGCAGCACCGCCGCGAGCACAATGCCGTCGAGATAGCTGGTGTGATTTACCGCCAGGACGCACGGCCTTGCCGGCAGATTCCCGATGCCATGACACGTCACGGGAACGCGCGCGAGCCGCAAGAATAGGCGCGCCGCATAATGAATGAGCGGGCGACACCATTGTGGCCTGGCGACGAGTGCCACCGCCAGCCAGGTCAATGGCGCGAGCAGCGCAAACCACGCGAGCACATAACAACCGTATGCCACTTCAGCCGCGGCACGCGCAACCCGCCGCCATTGCGGCGCTGCGGCCGCCCACATCAGGCGTGCCACCTGCCACCATACCGGCGCCGGACGGGTTGCGCGGCCGCCGCGCTCGTAGAATTCCCGGCTCGCCGCGCGCCGGATCTTGCCGCTCGACGTCTTGAGCACCGTGTGCGGCGGCGCCAGCACCACATCGTCGACGGGCATGCCCAGCACGTCAACCGCCACTTCGTTGATCTTGTGCTGCAAGTCCTCGCGGGCCGCGCCCGCCGCTGCGCGGGTCTCGGCCAGCACCACCAGGCGTTCGGTTCCGGAAACCGGATCGGCGCTCCCGAACACCGCCACGCAGCCTTTGCGGATGCCGGGAATATTGCCGACCGCCTGCTCGAGATCGTAGGGGAAAATATTGCGCCCGCCGCGGATGATCATGTCCTTGACGCGGCCGGTGAGATAAATTTCACCGTTGGCAATATAGGCATAATCACCGCTGTCGAGCCAGTCTCCGACAAAGAGTTTCCGGGTCTCCTCGGGATTGCGGTAATAGCCGCTCGTTGCAGACGGCCCCTTGAACTGCAGCCGCCCTTCCTGGCGTTCGCCGACCTCGAAGCCGGCTGCATCCACCACCCGCACCTGGTGTCCTGGCAATGGCAGTCCGCACGCGACCATGCGCAATACTTCATGCTCGTCTTCGCGCGCCGGAATCGCCCGCCCCGAGGTCATAAACGGCTCGCGCTCGATGCGGTCGATCGCCGGTCCGCGCGCCGGCGGCGGGAAAGCAAGCCCGACCGAGCATTCGGCCAGCCCGTATACCGGAGCAATCGCTTCGGCGCGCAAACCATATGCCGCAAAGCGGTCGCGAAAGGCAGTGATGGTATCGGGACTCACCGGCTCGGCGCCGTTGAACGCATAACGCCACGAGCTCAGGTCGAGGCCTTCGATATCGGCGTCTTCGATCTTGCGCAGGCACAGTTCGTAGGCGAAATTCGGCGCCGCTGAAAGCGTGCCGCGATGGCGATGAATCGCCCACAGCCAGCGCTGCGGGCGCGACAGAAACGCGAGCGGCGACATGATCACCAGTGGAAAGCCGTGATAGAGGCTGCCGAGCCAGGCGCCGATCAGTCCCATGTCATGGTAGAGCGGCAGCCAGCTTACGAAGACGTCATTGGCCGTGGCGCCCACGGCCTGCCCCATCGCCCGTATGTTCGCCAGCAGGTTGGCGTGGGTGAGCACCACGCCCTTGGGATTGCCGGTGCTGCCGGAAGTGTACTGCAGGAACGCGATATCCTCCGCGCTCAGGCGCGGATGCAATTCCAGTTTCCCGCCGGACTTGAATTCGGCGGGGGTCACCACGCTGCGCAGCGACGGGACCTGTGAGCGCAGCAGCATTGCCACCGGCTTCGCCTCCGGCATGGTGATCATCATCACCACCCCGGCATTGGCAAGGATTTTGGCGTGGCGCTGCATGTGGTCTTCGAGTTGCGCGAGCCGCAGCGGCGGGTAAATCGGCACCGGGATCCCGCCTGCAATCAGGATGCCGTAGAAGCTGAAAAAATAATCAAGGCCTGTGGGCAACATGATCGCCACCGCCTGTGCGGGTTCGAGACCGCCATCGACCAGGGCGGCCGCGGCCGCTTCCGCGCCGGCCTTGAGCTCGGCATAGCTCAAGTCGTGCTCCCGCTCATCCTCGTCGTAGAAGTGAATCTGCACTTGATCGGGGTGCCGTGCCACGTGCCAATCGAGCACTTCGAGCAGCGTCCCGGCTTGCTCCGGCAGCGCCGTGTCCGTGGCGAGCGTCAGCGTACGCACCGCCTTTTCCACCGCTGCCGGCGGCGCATGCGCCGACAGCAGGATGCGCAACAAGTCGCGTGGCGTCTCAACGCTGCCCAGTGCGCGCTCCGGCATGCTGACGCCAAAGGCACGCTCCGCGCGCAGCAGCAATTCAACCCGCCCCAGGCTGTCAACGCCGAGATCCCGCTCGAACGAACTGTCGAGCGTCACCGTGATCCGCCGACCCGGGCGGGCTTCGTCGAGGAACTGCCCGATCAGGTCGAGCAGACGCGCCGCCGATTCATCGGCGGGCGGATGGTTGAACGATGATCCGGGCGTCATGGCCAGAGCCTGCCTCAATAATATCCACGTGTGTGACGGAAGCGCTGAATAACAGACAAAAAAACGGCAGCGCCCTGCCCGAATTGCGGCGGTAAGCGCTGCCGGCCACGCCGCGCGGAATTACTTCGCGCTGTCGATATCGAACACTTCGTGAACGTCGGAATCGATGTGCGTACCGGGCGCGCCGCCGGACGCCGCATCACCGCTCACCAGATGGAACCGGCCGTTAACGATGTCTCCGGCAAGGCCGTGACGCGGGAATATCATCGGCGGCAGGCTCATCCAGCGGTTGGTGGCAGGGTCATAGGCCTCGACCGCACGGAACGTCCTTTGCCACTGGCTGGTGCGCTGCTCTCCGCCCGCGACATAAATCTTGCCCTTGTAGGTGCCCCAGGCGCTGGCGCTGCGCGCGGTGGGCATCGGCGCCTTGAGGTCGCCCCACTGGTCGGTTGCCGGGTCGTAGACCTCGACGATATCGGTGTTGCTCGCCCGGGTGATGAATGCGTTGCCGACACGCCCAGCGATGATGTAAATCTTGTTGTTCACCGCACCGGCTGCCGCATGATTGCGTGCAGTAGGCATGGGATTGCGGGTTTCCCAGGTGTTGGTCGCCGGATCGTAGACCTCGTTCGTACCCAGCGCGCGGTGAGGTTTCGCCGGATGAACCACGGTTTCCTTGGAGCCCGGATGGATGCCCGCGCCGCCGATCACGTAAATCTTGCCATTGACCACCACGGCATTCGGGGAACCACGCTTGCCTGGCAGGGAGGCAAGCGCTTTCCAACTGTCATTGGCCGGATCGTATTCCCATACATTGTCGATCGGCTGCCAGGCGGTCGGACCGGAGTCGGGATACTTGAAGCCGCCGAAAACGTAGATCTTGCCGTTCAATTCCGCCAGCGCGATATGGTGCGATGCAAGCGGCATGTTCTTTTTCTTGGTCCATTTGTCGCTGGCCGTGTCGTATTCATAGACAAGACCCTTGGGTTTCCAGCCCGGCGCGAGCCCACCGAATACGTAGAACTTGTCGCCGGAGCCGATGCCATAGAGTTCCTCCGAGGCTTCAGGAAACGGCGCGAGCTTTTCCCACTTCTGGGCGTACGCGCCCGGGACCAGCAGTATGGTGACAAACAGCGCCGCGGCAGCGGCACGCAGCAATTTACTCAGCAGCATCAACATAAAGACCCCCCTCTTGTGCTCAAGTTATCGTGTCTGGTTCGAGCGTTTGTGTTTTCCGGCATCAATCCCCATCAACCGGAACGCTGATCATCCTACGCTTTCCTTATCGGCATGCAAAGAGATGCCAATTTGGTACTTCAGGAATCGTGGATCAGTATGGCTGTGGCGTCAAGGCGCGATGCCGCAGAACTCCAAAACGCTGTCGAGGTAATCGGCAAAGCGGCTGAATCCGTGATCGCCGCCCTCGACCACGATTTGTTTCGCGCCACGGTATTTCGCGACGGCCTGCCGGTAGTCGAGCACCTCATCCCCGGTCTGCACCATCAGCAGATACCGCTCCGGAGTAATGTCAGGCACTTCCAAATTGCGCAGCTCCGCGACATGCTGTCCGGTGAATTCGTACTCCGCGCCGGTGTAGAGGTTTTTCTGCGGGCCGACGTAATCGCGCAACAATTCGTAAGGGCGCACCGCGGGATTCACCAGCACGGCTTTGAGCCCGTATTTCTCGGCCAGCCAGGTCGCATAAAAACCGCCTAGCGAGCTGCCGACCAGCGCCGTCACCGCGCCCGGCGATCCTGCGATCAGCGTTTCGAGCTGCGCAATCGCCTGTTGCGGACGATGCGAGAGTTCGGGGCAGGCATACTCGTTACCCAGGCCCAGCGCAGCCATGCGGTCGCGCAGCAACCCGGCCTTGAACGATAGCGCCGAACTGTTGAATCCGTGAACGTAAATCAGCATGTGGCACAACGCGCTGGTGGACGGCCTGGTAAACGAACGAAAGGCCAGCGGTCAACCGATCGCTGTCGCCAGCCTGAGCAACATTTCGTCGCCGCCACGGCGCGCGATGAGCGACAGCCCGAGCGGGCAGCCGTCAAGCCTGCCCAGCGGAAGATTGATCTGCGGCAGCCGCGCCAGCCCGGCGATGCACAGCAGGCCCATCGCGCGGCCGCGAAAATCATCGAGTTCGGCAGGGGGCGTGTTCCTGAGCGGCGCGATACCGGGCACGGTCGGCAGCACCAGCACCGTGTTGTCGGCAAGCAGTGCCTCCATGCGGCGCGCGATGTCCTCGCGCTTTTCTTTGGCCGATGCTACGTCCGTCGCAGCTATGGTCGAGGTCCACTGGACGCGCTCTTTGACGCCGGGCCCGAGATTCGGCTTCACCCGCGTCACCCACGCGCCATGCTGCGCCCAGATCTCCGCGCCTTGCAACAAACGGAAAACCTGGAACCACTGCGGCAGGCCTTCGGCGCTCACCGTCACCGGCTCGGGTTTTCCGAGCAATGCAGCAACACGGTCGATAGCGGGTTGCAGTACGCGCATGACGGCATCTCCGGCAAGTGCGAACGCATCCGCGGCAAGCAGCAAGCGGCCGGGCCCGGGGGACGGCACGGCGCCCAGCAGCACGCGACCGATGCGCTCCAGCAGCGCAGGATCGCGCGCAAACCAACCGCAGGTGTCGAAGCTCGCGGCAAGCGGGCATGCCCCTTCCAGCGATACCCGTCCATGCGTCGGCCGTATGCCGTAGATGCCGCAAAAACTCGCCGGCGCGCGCACCGAACCACCGGTATCGGTGCCTATCGCGAAATCGCACAGCCCGCCGGCGACCGCGGCAGCCGAACCGCTCGACGAGCCGCCGGGAATGCGGCCGGGCGCATTGACGTTGACCGGCGTGCCGTAATGCGCGTTCTCGCCGTTCAGGCTGAAAGCCAGCTCATCGGTCTGGGTCTTGCCGATCATGTCGGCGCCCGCGTCGAGCAACTGCTGCACCGCCGGTGCGGTTCGCCTTGCGGCTTCATGCGTCGCCAGCCAGTCCGGACTACCGAAACCGGTCTGGTGCCCGGCGATGTCGTAAAGATCCTTGACGCCGAGCCTGAGCCCGGCGAGCGGCCCGCGACCCGAGCCTTTCAGTGCAGCGTGGGTATGTTTGCAGAAGGCGCCGAGTGCATCGCCGGGAATCGAGGCGTTCATTTTTAATCTAGTATTTTCAATAACTTATCATGGATGCCGCCGAAACCGCCGTTGCTCATGATCAGCACGTGATCGCCGGGGCGCGTCGCGACAGCGATCTGTTGCAGCAGCCGATCGAAATCGGCACATACCACGGCCTTGCCGCCGAGCGGCTGCAGTACGCTGTTGGCATCCCAGCTCAGGCCGGCACTGTAGCAAAACACCTGATCCGCCGCCGCCAGGCTTGAGGCGAGCTGTTCCTTCATCACGCCTTGTTTCATGGTATTGGAGCGCGGTTCGAGGACTGCGATGATGCGGGCGCCGTTTACTTTGGCACGCAGGCCGGCCAGCGTGGTGGTGATTGCCGTGGGGTGATGCGCGAAATCGTCATAGACCGTGACACCGTTCACCACGCCCTTTATTTCCATGCGGCGTTTGACGTTCCTGAACTGCGCCAGCGCTTCGATCGCCACTGCCGGCGGCACGCCGCCATGGCGCGCGGCGGCGATGGCGGCGAGCGCATTCAACTGATTGTGCACGCCGAGCAGATCCCATGTGACGCGGCCCTGGCATTCGTTTTTCAACAGAATGTCGAAAGCGCCGGACGCATCCTGCACTCCGGCATACCAGCCGTCAGTCACCGCAAAACGCTCGAGCGGCGTCCAGCAGCCGCGCGCGAGCACGCGTTCGAGGTCAGGGTCGGCGCCGTTGGTGACGATCAGGCCGCTTGCCGGGATGGTGCGCACCAGATGATGGAACTGGGTTTCGATCGCGGCGAGGTCGGGAAAAATATCGGCGTGATCGAACTCGAGATTGTTGAGCACGGCGGTGCGCGGCCGGTAGTGCACGAACTTGGAGCGCTTGTCGAAGAACGCGGTGTC
>CAYIRZ010000104.1:0-8916 GCA_964365845.1 uncultured Streptomycetaceae bacterium | reverse complement strand
GTAAGCGGTAAGCCGTGAGCCGTAAGCGGTACTCCGTTCCCATATGTGCTTTGGAGTTTGAAATAACAACATGAACCCGATCTACGCTGCCGCCTTGCCGCTCGTGCTGATGTTGGTCTGCCTTTTTTTGCCAGTGCTGCTCCTCGAACGGATTCGAAAGTGGCAGCGGGCAAAGCGTCGTTCCCCACTCACCAGCAAATTATTAAGAGGGCCGGGTGAGATGCTTCGTAGTGAACTTGAAAACCTCCAATTGGATTTCAGCGCTTATCTCGCATTGCTGATTGGGTTGCCGCTACTGATATTCTCAGTTTATTTGTCTCAGTCGCACTTCGGTGGAGTTCCTGATACCCCGGGTCGATGGATCTTCATTGTGCTCATCATTGTTGTTGCCGTGCTGTTCTTTTTCGTCAAACTGCATCGTTTGTCGCAACGATCGTTAGAACTGCGGACCGGGCTGGAGGCTGAGATCGCCATGGGGCAGGAACTCGACCAGCTCATGCGTGAGGGGGCGGTAGTGTTCCATGACTTTCCCGCAGAGGGTTTTAACATCGACCACGTCGTTTTGACTCGAGGGGGCATGTATGCAGTGGAAACAAAGGGACGCATGAAGCTGGACAGGGGTGGCGGGAAAAAAGATGCCACGGTCGAATTCAATGGGGAAGTGCTGTCTTTCCCGGCATGGCGAGATAGTGAAACGATGGAGCAAGCGAAACGTCAGGCAAAATGGCTGAAAAAGTGGATATCGAGTGCGGTCGGAGAACCGATCGGCGTAATGCCGGTAGTGGCTTTGCCCGGTTGGTATGTAGATCGGACTGGTCGAGGAGATGTAAGGGTAATTAGTGGAAGGGAAGCGCCGGCATTGCTGAATGGATGGCAGAGCGACGCATTCTCGGAGCAAATGATGAAGCGTATCGCACATCAACTGGAACAGCACTGCCGTGATGTAGAGCCAACACAATATGGTAAACAAGAAAAATTTGGCCGGTCCAAATGATGCGAGGACGGATAAAAGTCACAGGGCCAGACCACTAACGATTCAGCGAACGGGAAAAGCGTGAGGGGTGAGGCGGAAGGCGGGAGAGCGAAACTCCACTCAGGAGCTTCTGATGCCGTCATCCTCGCGAAGGCGGGGACCCAGTCAGTTTTTGAGTCATCTAGATTCCCGCCTTCGCGGGAATGACAAAGCCCGCCGGGCTGCCCCCGGCAACAATTGGCAGTAAGATGGCGACGGTGCGCAATTGTTCCAGTGGACTAACCAAACAAAGGAATCAGGATGCAACAGGAATCCATCGCAGGAAGCTGCTTGTGCGGGTCGGTCCGCTTTGAAATCAAGCCGCCTTTGTCGGGCTTCAGGTATTGCCATTGCAGCCGCTGCCAGAAAGCGACCGGCAGCGCGCATGCGGCGAACATCTTTCTCCCGGAGAGCCGGCTCACCTGGCTTTCCGGCGAAGCGCTGATCCGCCGTTTCGATCTGCCGGGCGCCAAGCGCTTTGCGGTGGCCTTCTGCACGCAGTGCGGCACGCGCGTGCCGCACAAGATCCCGGGCACGGAAAATGTCCTCGTGCCGGCCGGAGTCCTGGATGCGAGCCCGGAGCAGCGCCCCGACAGCAGCATTTTCTGGGGATCGAAGGCGCCGTGGTATGTCGAGCCGCAGGCGCTTCCGAAGTTCGACGAATACGGCAAGTAAGGCCGGCGGCCGCGCTGTGCCAGCCCGCAAGGGATGAGGGCGGAGGGAAAGCCGCAGGGTCAGACCCCTAACGACTCCCGGAGGACAGCGATTTCTGAAAGTCGGCTGCGTTCACGATAGGGCAATTGAACTGTGCCGCCAAGCTCAGCAGGTCGTTATCGCCGGTGACCAGGAAATGCGCTTTGCCGGCGACAGCCAGTTCGAGGAACGGCCGGTCGAACGGGTCACGGCACTTCGGCACGACCGGGGAATGGGCCGGCATGCGGATCGTGGTGCAGAAAGGCAGGTAGTCGGCGAGCAGGTTTTCCTGATCCGCGGCAGTCAGCTTGAACTTGGGGTAGGCCAGCGCACTGATTAATTCAGCCGCGGTGGCCGCTGAGAGCAGGGGCGTGCAGCGCCCGCTGTGCCATGCATCACGCAATGCGCGTGGCGTCTCGCCGCCAAATATCAGCGCCGATATCACAACATTGGTATCGAGCACAACGCGGGGAGGCTTGACTGTGGCCACGTGCGCAACGCCGACCTACTTTGCTTTCTTTGCTGCGCCACGGCCCCGGCGCGCCCACGCGACTGCATCGGCGACGTCCTGCTCGGTAATGGCCAGCTCCGCGAGTTTTGCGCGCACGGCATCGGCACGCTGGATGCGCACCGGCGTCAGGATGATCTGCCCGTTGCGGGTTTCGACCTCGAAGTATTCAGTCGCGCCCACCTTTTCGGTCGCGCTCTTGGGCAGGGTAAGCTGGTTTTTGGTGGTGAGTTTTGCAAGCATGGTCTGGCTCTGGCGGAAAGTAAGGAATCATTACTTTACCGCATGGGCTGCAAGGGCGCAATCTGGTGATGGTATACCCGGGTATAACGGTATAATCAGTTGATTTTATTGATATTTCATGCGATGGATTGCTTGAGTCTATCTGGGGTCGGACCACCACAACCCATTGATCTCGGACTATAAGCCTGTCAAATAGGCGTCATCTGGAACCTTAGAAGCGCGTTTTCGTAGGGGAAATGCCTGTCCTAAGGATTTGGTTAAAAAGCCTCAAGCCCGATGACTAACGGCTCATGTCTCAAGACTGAAAACCTAAGGTGAAAACTCCCGAAAGAAGTGTGCTTTCTGCGCGATCGCACTGTAGGGCTTCTTCTAATATTCTCTGTTCGCAAATAGCAGATATTCCATAATATACTGATTACATTGATACTTGACTGATGTCCTTGATGGTTATATGCTGTTTGCAAACTGCATATACATCATGGCTCGCTCACATCAATCTGTTGCCCTTCAACGGGCAAGCAACCGCCAATGGGTCCTCAAGCCGCAGGACCTGGCCGTTGCCTTGAAACTCGCGGTGCTCGCAGACGGCGACTGGCTGCCTTATGCCGCGCTCGCGAAGTCGCTGCGCCTTTCGGCATTCGAAGTGCATGCGGCCACCCAGCGCCTGATCGCGGCCCGCCTCGCGGCTGATGTCGAAGGGCGCATACGGCCGGTGCTCGCGGCGTTGCGGAGCTTCGTCTTGCACGGCGCGCCTTATGCCTATCCGCCTGTTCGCGGCGAGATCACGATCGGTTTTGCTACGGCCCACGCCGTGCCGCCGCTGAAGGACCAGGTCCTTTTCTCGGGCGAGTCGCCGCCAGTGTGGCCGCACCCGGAAGGCGATGTGCGTGGCCCGGCGCTGCTGCCGCTCTACCCCACTCTTCCGCTCGCCGCGCGCGAGGACCCGAAGCTGTATGAATTGCTGGCGTTGTTCGACGCTCTGCGAATCGGGCAGGCGCGCGAGCGCGCGATGGCCTCGCGCCTCATCGAGGAGCGCCTGCAGTGACACCCGGCGCCGCGGCCGACGACCCGAACCTCGCGCAGCTCGGCGTCGTCGCCGCGGTGCTCGGCGAGTTGTGCACCTCGCTGGTGTTCGTTGGCGGCTGCGCTACAGGCCTGCTTGTGACCGCGGCGCGCGCGCAGCGCATCCGGGTTACAGCCGATGTCGATCTCGTCGCTGAAGTGGCGACGGCCCGCGCCTACCATCGCATGGAATCAGCGTTGCAGGCACGCGGACTGACTCACGATCTTTCGCCGGATGCCCCGATCTGCCGCTGGGTGTGCAAAGGCGTGACCGTCGATCTGATGCCGTCGGAGCCGGGAGTACTCGGGTTTCATAATCGCTGGTATCCGCTCGCCGTTGAAACCGCGCGCGAAATCGCATTGCCCTCGGGCCAGCTCATCCGGCTAATCCACGCCCCGCTGTTCATCGCGACGAAACTGGAAGCGTTCAAAGGCCGCGGCAATGCCGACTACATGATGAGCCATGATCTGGAAGACATCATGACGGTAGTCGACGGCCGTGTGGAGTTGATCGAAGAAATGCGTTCTATGCCCGAGGACTTGTTGCGATATCTTTCGGACGAGTTCACACAACTGGTCAACGACTCCGCTTTCATGGAAGCTTTACCGGGACACCTTCCGGGCGATATCGCAAGCCAGCAGCGGTTGCCGGAATTGTTGAACCGGTTGCGCACTCTATCCAGTCTTGCCAGGTGATGGAAAAGGCTGTGGGTAACGGGATCTGTCTTGGTTAATTGCTTAGAGGCGGGAGAGACGCCGGGCGAGAGACGAGAGACGGCAAGGTCTATTTCTGCGCGATCGCGCGACGGGAAACCTGTGACCGGTGACCAGTGACCGGTTGATTGTCAGGGAAAACAAGCCGTGAAGACGCACTACGTTCTGATCGACTACGAAAACGTCCAGGTGAAGTCTCTCGCTCTTCTAAAGGGCGGGCACATTATTTGGGCAGGCTGCCTTCTACGCTTGCGCCCGGTCCGGCATTTTCAGATCGACGACGAAAAATAAATCTTCGCCGAACCGGCCCGTGCCAAGCTTTGCCATCAGGTCCTGCTCCTGTTCCGACGAGTCCAATCGCAGAAGGCAAACGGCTCGGCGTTTGCCGGAATCGATCATGGTCAGTATATCCAGCCGGGACACCGATCCGAATTCGGAGCATAGCGTGCGGAGCGCCGATCCCAGGCTTCCGACGTCGCTGCACTGTTCCAAGTCTTTCAACGAGTTGTTCATGATTCTTTCGCCTCCAATTCCAGCCGGGCCGCTTAAGATCGATATGTTGATTCTCATTCTGTGGCAGCCATCTGTCAGTGCGTTACCGTACAAAAGAGGCGTCGGATTCCATTGCGGGCTGCCGCTGGCGGTGGTGCTCAACGCGCTGCGCCTGCTGCGCGTTGAGGATCATGGGTTTGCCGCAGACAAGTCTTCGATGCTTGTGCTTTTAAATAAGCGAATAAAAACAACATGTTGAAAAGCAATTTTGCATCGAGTTTGATTTGGGTCAAGCCGTCAGCGTATGCCACCTGCACAATGGCTTTTGGATGCCCGAAACAAAGGCAATGCACGTGGCGGTAGTGAAGACTTTCCTCAAGGAGTCTCCCATGAACGCGATGGACGTAGCAGTGGCAACGATCAAGCAGGAGCATCGTGCGCTGGGCACGGTGATGGAAGCGCTGCAGCGGTTGCTGGCTGATGTGGTTGCGCTGCGCGCCGAGCCCGATTTCGCGCTGTTCAGCGCCGCGCTCTACTACATTGCCGATTTCCCGGAGCGCTGCCACCATCCCAAGGAGGACGAATACCTGTTCCAGGCGCTGCGCAGCCGCACTGCCCAATTCAATGCGGTGCTGGACGACCTGCAGGCCGAGCACGTCCGCAGCGCGCAGATGATGACCCAGTTGCAGTGCGCGCTCGTGCACTACCAGGGCGGCGCGCCTGAAGGCCTCAAAATGTTCCGCTCCGCTGTCGATGCTTATAGCGCGATGCAGGGCGAGCACATGCGCAAGGAGGACGAACTGCTGGCACGGGCACGAGACTGTCTTGCCGAAGAGGACTGGTCGCGGATCGCGTCGGCATTCAACGCCAACGGCGATCCGCTGTTCGGCGACAATCGCCGCGAGGAGTTCCGCAAGCTTTATTTCCGTATCCTCAACCTGCTGCCGCGCAAGATGAGGATGTCCACGCATCACTTACCCCGCGAGCAGTAATCCATTGCCGTAGGAGTTTGCCGGACTTAGCTCCGGCAAACTCCTAATCTGTTATAGTCAAATTCAGCCGTTTTTTCCACAAGCCATGGATATTTCGCAACAGCGTCTCAGCACCAAGCTGGTATGGATCGCCGTCGCTTTTCTGGCGGTGGCGCTGACGGCAATCGGCTTCACGCTGTTGGAGTCCTGGAAGTTCGAGGGCGGCGCGGCGGCGATCAACGACATGGGCAGCGAGCGTATGCGCACCTATCGCATTGCCTATCTGTTGTCGGAGAGCCTGCGCGAGCCCGCCCAAGCCGCGGCGGTACGCCAAGCGCTGGCCAGGGAAGTAAAAGCGTTTGAGGATGTGCTGGCCGCACTGCGGCGCGGCGATCCGGCGCGGCCATTGTTTCTGCCGCGAAGCCCGGAAATCATAAGCCAGGTTGATGCCGTGGCAGTAAATTGGCGCGACGGAATCAGACCTCTCATAGATGCCGTGCTGGCTAACTCCGATGTTGCCGCCGGGCATGAGCAGGCCGCGGCGCTGCGGCCCCATATTGACGAGTTCGTGCAGCGTATCGATAAAGTGGTGCGCGAGATAGAGCAGGCCAACGCCAGCGATGTCGCTTTCCTGCGTTATACGCAGTTTGGGCTCATCATGCTGGCGATCGCGGGCACCGTGGCGCTGGTTTATCTGATGTTTCTTTTGGTGGTGGGGCCTGTAAGCAAATTGCAGGAAGGCCTGCAACACATGGCGCGCGGCGAGTTGGGTACGCGGCTTCCCGTTGAAACGCGCGACGAGTTCGGCGAACTGGCCGAGGGTTTCAATCGCATGGCAAGCCATCTGCAGGATTTGTACCACACGCTCGAAGAGCGCGTGGCGCAGAAAACGCGCAGTCTCGCGGACAAGAATCGCGAACTCGCGGCGCTATATGAGGTGACAACGCTGCTCAATGAGCCGGTCTCGACCGAGGCGCTGTGCCGCGGCTTTCTGCGGAAACTGATGGGTCTGCTCGATGCGCAGGGCGGGGCGGTGCGTCTCGTCGATCCCAAAACCCAGGATATTCACCTCTATATCCATGAGGGGCTGACAGCCGAATTCGCCAGGGAAGAACGATGCCTCGATATGGGGGAATGCCTGTGCGGCGAGGTGGCGCAAAGCAATACATCCCTCGTCCAGTTCCTGGCGCCGCTGCAAGAACCCAACATCATGCTTCATTGCCGGAAGGCCGGTTACCAGACGCTGTCGGTATTCACGATCCGCTTCCGCCGGCACACGCTCGGTGTGTTCAATCTCTACTACCGTGAATCGCGCTCGGTTTCCGCCCAGGAACGGCAAATGCTGGAGACGCTGGGGCAGAATCTGGGCGTGGCGATCGAAAACCAGCGTCTGGTATCGCGCGACAGGGAACTGGCGGTATCGGAAGAGCGCAACCTGCTGGCGCAGGAATTGCACGACAGCATCGCGCAGTCGCTGGCTTTCCTCAATCTGCAAGCGCAACTGCTCGAAGACTCGCTCAAGCGCTCCGCCATGGATGAGGCGCGCGATATCCTGGCCCAGATCCGTGAAGGGATCCAGGAGAGCTATGACGACGTGCGCGAACTCCTGGTGCATTTCCGGACCCGCATCAAGCATGAAGACATCGAACTCACGATCCGCAGCTCGCTCGATCGTTTTGAAAGCCAGACGGGGATCAAAACGTCATGCGCGGTTTCGGGCCGGGGCGTGCCGCTGTCGCCGGAACAACAGTTGCAGGTGCTGCATATTCTGCAGGAGGCGCTGTCCAACGTGCGCAAGCATTCGGGCGCGTCGCGGGTGGCATTGGAGATGCAACGGGATCGCAGTTATGTGTTTCGCGTCAAGGACGACGGTTGCGGTTTCGACCCCGCGGTCCTCAACGACCAGACCGGTTCCCACGTCGGACTGCGCATCATGAAAGAGCGCGCGCAACGCATCGGCGGCGAAATCCGCATTGATTCCCGTCCCGGTCATGGCAGCGAACTTACCCTTATCCTGCCGATTACGCAGCAGGAAGAGGCGGCGGCGTGAGCTTACGAGCTACCGTTACTGAGGTGGCGGCGTGAGCAAGCTGCGCATTTTCCTGATCGATGATCACAACCTGTTTCGCAGCGGCGTCAAGGCATTGCTGGTGCGTCAGCCTGACTTCGAGGTAGTGGGCGAAGCCGCGGATGGGCTCGAGGGATTGAAGCGCGCCAAGCAGCTCAAACCCGACGTGGTGCTGCTCGATCTCAACATGCCGGGCATCTCCGGACGCGAAGCCGTGAAAATGCTGGTCGAGGAGCTGCCGCAAACCCAGGTGCTGATGCTGACCGTATCGGAAGATGCGGAAGACCTGATGGACACGCTGAAATCCGGCGCGCGCGGTTACCTGCTCAAGAACATCGATACCGACTATCTGGTCGATGCAATCCGGCGCGCGGCGCGCGGCGAAGCGGTGATGTCGCCGCAGATGACGAGCAAGCTGGTGAGGGGATTGCAGGCCGGTGGTGCCGAGGTGGTGCTGCCCCAAGCGGCCGAAAAGGACAAGGTCAGCCCGCGTGAACGCGAGGTACTGGCGCTGCTCGCGCGCGGCGCCAGCAACAAGGAGATGGCGCGCGAACTGAAACTGGCTGAAAGCACGATCAAGATCCACGTTCAGAATATACTGCGCAAGCTCAATCTCTCCAGCCGGGTGCAGGCAGCCGTATACGCTGTCGAGCACGGTATCGTAGAAAAACATCAATAAGAACTAGTCCGAATTAACTAGTCGCGGCACGGGCGCTCGGCCATTTGCCTGCCCGCGGCCGGCCGTCAGGCGAATGGCGCGGGCGGCGCTCCATCGGTATCTTCGTCCGGAAGGACTGAAAGGACCGGATGATGGCGTCGCAGCAATACAAGCAGTGGTCGGTGGTAGCGGCGAGCACGACCGCGTTCACGGTATGTTTCATGGTGTGGATGATGTTTGCCGTGATCGGGATCCCGATCAAGAAAACACTGGATCTCAACGAAACGCAGTTTGGGATTCTGGTGGCGCTGCCGGTGCTCACCGGCTCGCTGATCCGTCTGCCGCTGGGCATGTGGACCGACAGATTCGGCGGGCGCATGGTGTTCTTCATCCTCATGCTGTCCACAGTGTTGCCGATCTGGCTGATTTCCCGCGCCACTGAATTCTGGCACTTCCTGGTGACCGGCCTGTTCGTGGGCGTGGCGGGCGGCTCGT
>CAYIRZ010000103.1:0-8982 GCA_964365845.1 uncultured Streptomycetaceae bacterium | reverse complement strand
AGCAAAGCGCTGATTAAGTATGGTTTTGTCGTCCGCGCGAAAGCGGGGACGACTTAATCAGAGGTTTCTTAGAGGATTGGTCCGCGCAGCGCGGCAAGCGATGCCGCGCTGGTTTCCATGGGTCGTCTACTGCGGCTGAATCCCGACCGTCTTGATGATCTTCGCGTACTTCTGGATGTCCTCTTTGAGGAAGCGGGCGAAATCTTCGGGAGAGCCGCCGACCGGCTCGAGATTGAGCGCGGCGAAACGCTCGCGGACGTCCGGCATCTGCACGATCTGGCGCGCCGCGGTGTTCAGCCTCTCGACGACGGCCTTGGGCATGCCGCGGGGACCGTGGATGCCGTACCAGCCCGTTGCTTCGTAACCCTTGATCCCAAGCTCGTCGACGGTGGGCAGCTCGGGCAGTTGCGGCGAGCGCTTCAACCCGGTGAACGCCAAGGGCCGCAGCCGTCCAGCCTGCACCATCGGGACCACCACCGGGCTGGGACCGAACATGAGCGGGATATGTCCAGCCAGCAGGTCGTTGACCGCCGGGCCGGCACTTTTGTATGGCACGTGGTTCAGCTTTACCCCCGCCATCACCTGGAACAGCTCGCCGGCCAGGTGGGTGAGATTTCCAACTCCGGCCGATCCGAAGATGACCTTGCCCGGGCTGGCGCGGGCCGTTTCGATCAACTGCGCGAGCGAGCGTGCCGGAAACGACGGATGCACGACAATGACCAGCCCGGTCGAGTTGGCGATATGGCTGATCGGCGTGAAGTCGCGCAGCGTATCGTAGGGGAGCTTGCGGTAGATCGCAGGATTGATCGTATGCGCCCCGGCCGTGATCAGCAGCGTATAGCCGTCGGGCGCCGAGCGAGCGACGATCTCGGTGCCTATGATGTAGTTCGCGCCGGCGCGGTTGTCGATGACCACGTTCTGCCCGAGCAGCCCGGAGAGCTTCTGTCCGGCCATGCGGCCGACCACGTCGACCGCGCCGCCGGGCGCCACCGGCACCACGAGCCTGACCGGCCGCTCGGGATACGCGGCCGCGCAAGCGCCTGCGCAAAACAGTAAAGTAATAAAAACAAAACTGTTTGCCACAGAGGCCACAGAGTTCACAGAGGATGAAACCCATGAATCTAATCTATGCATATGCTTTCCCTCCATGTTCTCTGTGACCTGTGCGGCTTATACGTCATGCAACGTCATTTTTAAGAGAAACGTTTTGCCCGGCCGGTCAAATCATAACGGTATTGCTCAATACCGCGAATCTGTCCCCGGATTTCATTTCATTCCATCCGGGCTACGCTTGCTCAGAGTTCGTTTCTTGACTCCATACTTTCGTAAGCTTTGAGTAACGCTTCAGCAAGCATGCCGCGACCTTCTTGCAGTTCTCGTCGCCGAATACAGGATCAATTTCTCTGAACTCGTAGTACCAGTCCCTACCAGCGAATGGAGTTCTTGCTGCAAGTGCCCGGGCTGTTGAAATGGAACTCATAGGGCTACAAATACACAGCCGAAAAGCGGATATATAAAACGTTGCTCATAGCTTGCTTCATAAATCCTTATCTGGATCAGTCCGTTACCAAATCATGGCACATTCCCGGGCTTTACATAAATGATAGAAATCGCCCGGTCCCTCACCCCTAGCCCCTCTCCCGGGGAGGAGAGGGGAACGTCGAGCGCAAATGGTTTGCCAACCATTTACGGAATACTCGGTAATCACCCCGGAAACACAGCATCCAGACCGACATTGCATTTTGTTCTTCCTCTGTGCCCTCTGTGCTCTCTGTGGCTATCCGCTTTAGGGTTTTCAGCCCGGGACCCAGGCCATGGGCGCCTGGTTCGCGAACTCCGTCTTCACGTCGATCACCGCCGGCAGCTCGGAGGCCATCGCGGCTTCGAATGCCTTGCGGAAATTCTGTGGCTTTTCGACGGTCGCGCCGAAGCAATCGAACGACTGGGCAACGCGCGCGAAGTCCGTGTCACGGTACTCGTAACACTCGCCCTTGCGGCTGTCATCGCGGCCCTGGTAGGCGGCGTTCAGGCTGCGCAGTCCCTGCGACAGGCAGTGATTGTTGTTGATGACGGTCACGGTCTTGATGCCGCGGCGGCGCGCGGTTTCCAGCTCCGGCAGATGGTAGTAGAAGGCGCCGTCGCCGCAGAAGCAGATGACGGGCTGGTCGGGCGCGGCGCACTTCGCCCCGAGTGAAGCGGGAAAGGACCAGCCCAGCGATCCGGCGGCGCGGAAATAGCGCTGGGCCGGGTGGCGCAGGTAGACCAGCGCGCCGGTCCACAAAGCGGCATAGCCGGTATCGGCGAACAGAATCGCGTCCCTGGGCAGCAGTTCGGTCAGCTCGCGGCAGATGCGCTCCGGCCGCAGCGGCACCTGGTCGGACGCGCGCGCCGGCTCGGCTTCCCGGCGCCAATCGTCGACGAAAGTTTGCGTATGCGCGAGCCAGTCGTCGTGTTTCATTGCGTCGGCGATGACCGCCAATGCTTCGAGCCCGGCGCGCACGTCGCACAGCAGGCCGATCGCGCCGGCGTAGTTACGGCCGATTTCGAGCGGGTCGATATCGATATGAATGATCGCGGTGCCTTCCCTGGGCAGCTTCCAGTTGGCCGTGGTGTGGTCGCTGGTATTGCAGCCGGCGTAGATCACGAGGTCGGCTTCGGCCACGACGTGGTTCGCGCAACTGCGTCCGTAGAGGCCGACCGCGCCGCGAAAGAGCGGGTGGTCTTCGAGCATCGCGTGTTTCGCGTCGAGCGTGACGACCACGGGCGACTGGATGCGTGCCGCCAGCTGTGCCAATGCCGCCGCAGCATCCGAGATGATCACGCCACGGTCGGCGACAATCACGGGCCGCCGGGCGGCCTTGATCGCCGTTACCGCGCGTTCCACCGCCGCCGGATCGGGTGCGGGACGAAACGCCGGAAAGCGCGTGTGCGCTTCATCCGCGATGACGTCGAACGTGCCTTCGAGCGGCGTGAGCGCATCGCCGGTGAAGCCCGCGATGTCGAGGTGCACCGGCCGCGGCGTGCCGGTGGTCGCCTCGCGGAACGCCTGGCGCAGCAGATGCGGAATCTGTTCCAGCGTATCTATCCTGCCGTGGAACTTGGTCACCGCCGCATACAGCGGATCGTGGTCCACTTCCTGGTAGGCGTTGCGGTACTGGAACGGCGCGACGTGCCGTCCGGTCAGCGCGATCACCGCCGAGTGGCCGAGGTAGGGGTCCTGCAGGCCGGCCGCGAGATTGGCCGCGCCCACCGACTGCGCCATGCAGACGCCGGGCCGGCCCGACACGCGCGCGTATCCATCCGCCATGTAGGCGACGGCCTTCTCGGAGTGCCCGAGTATGCGCGTGATGCCGACGTCCTCCATTTCCGCCAGCGCCCGCCGCAGGATTGCGTCCATGAAAAACACGTGGGTGACGCCGTAGGCCTGGAGCATCCGGGCGATGAGCCGCGCGCCTGTCATTTTCTGCGCCATCAATCCTCTCCTTTCCTGATCTGCCCGCGCGAGTGCGCCGGCTGTTATACCGGCATCATAGCCCAGGCAGGCGTTCCGCGAAGTACGGCTGTTTCCGGACGAGCAGTCCGGGTTCGGGGGCGTTATTCAAAGGCACTGATCTGGCTGTGTTTGCCTCGTGAAATCAATTTGTGTAAGGTCTCGTCCCATGACCTCCTCCGATACATTGATAAGCAACCTCCTCAAGGCTTGGCATTTTCTTTACAAACGGGGGTTCATAGAAGGTTTCGGCCATATCAGCGCCCGCCTGCCCGATTCGGATCAGTTCCTGATCGCGCGCCATTCACTGGGGCCCCGGGCAACCGCGGACGATTTCCTCCTGTTTGATTTAAAGGGCCGTAAACTCGCCGGCACGGGCAATGTGCCCGGGGAGTTTCCCATACACCTGGAAATTCTCAAGGCCCGGCCCGATGTCGGCAGCGTCATCCACTACCACGGCATGTACTCCACGGCCTTCACCACCAGCGAACACACGCTCAGACCCATACACCTCATGGGGACGCTTTTTCACGACGGGATTCCGGTCTATCCCGATCCCAGGCTGGTCACCGATCAGCCGCGCGGGGAAGCGCTGGCCCAATCGCTCGGGCCGCATCGCGCGGTGCTGATGCGCGCGCATGGCGCGGCGATCACCGGAGCCAGCGTCGAGGAAGCCGTGGGCGGAGCGTTCCTGTTCGAGGAGAACGCGCATCGCGCCTGCGTCAGCGCACAGCTTGGGAAACCGGTGTGGATCGAAGAGAAGATGGCGGCGGATGCCGGCGCCGAGTTGCTCAAAAGCCGCGGGCCATTCCGGCGCGTGTGGGCGTTGGTCGAAAGCGACTACGAAAAATAAGATCATAAAAAGGAGGCGCCGAAGCATGAGAGTCCCGCAGTTCAGTCTGACAGGGGGCACCCTGCTGTCCGCCGCGCTGTTCGCGGCGCTTGCCGTGGCGATGGCGCCTGCGGGGGCCCAGAGCTACCCGAGCAAGCCGATCCGCATCATGCTGCCGTTCGCCGGCGGCACCGACGTGGTCGGTCGCCTGCTCGCGGCCAGGCTTTCCCCGGCCCTCGGCCAGCAGGTCGTGCCCGATCCGCGTCTCGGCGCCGGCGGCAACATCGCCCACGAGGCCGCCGCCAAATCCGCGCCCGACGGCTACACGCTGCTGATGGCGGCCCCGCCGGTGGTCATCAATCCCAATCTGAATCCCAAAGTCGGCTTCGACCCGCTGCGTGATTTCGCCCCGATCGCGCTGCTCGCCACTATTCCCAACGTGCTGGTGGTGCATCCCTCGGTTCCGGCGCAGAGCCTGAGCGAGCTGGTGCAGCTCGCGCGCAGATATCCGGGCAAGCTCAACTACGGCTCCGGCGGCGTCGGTTCGGCGAACCACCTTGCTTCCGAGTTTCTGAAATCGCTCACCCGGACCCGGATCGTGCACGTGCCGTACAAGAGCGCGACCATCGCGCTGGTCGGCGCGATGAGCGGCGAGGTCGACATGGTGGTCGTCGCCGCGTCGAGCGCCGCGTCCTACGTCAAAGCGGGGAAGATGCGGGCGCTGGCGGTCCTCGACACCAAGCGTGTCGGCGCGATGCCGCGGGTGCCGACCTCGGCCGAAGCCGGCATGCCGCAACTCGTGGCCGTCAACTGGTACATACTGCTCGCGCCCGCGGGCACGCCGCGCGCGATCATCGAGCGCCTCAATGCCGAATCGGTGAAGGTCATGATGATGCCCGACACGCGCGAGCGCCTCGCTGCCTTGGGCGGCGAGCCGGATTCGGCCACGCCTGCACAGACCGCGGAATTCATGCGCGCGGAGTTCGCGCGGTGGGGAAAACTGATCCGCGAAGCCGGCATCAAAGCCGAATGAGCCGGCAGGCGCGCGCTGGGCCCGCTGCATAAGAGCGTGCTGCAGGTTGCCGTAACGGCCTGCCCCTTATTGCGCTTTGATGCCCGCTTTTTGCGCAAGCCCCGCGACAACGACGAGCTGCTCGGCGATCAGTTTATCGAACTCGGCGGGCGTGGTAGGCGCGGGCTCCGCGCCGAGCGCGCGCAGGCGCTGTTGAATTTCCGGCAGGCGGAGAATGCGCGTTATTTCCCGGTTGAGCTTGTTGATGATTGCGCGCGGTGTCCGGGCGGGCGCGAGTATCCCGGCCCAGGAGTCCCAGCGGAAACCCGGCAGTCCGGACTCCGCCAGGGTCGGAACATCGGGGAAGATGCCAACGCGCGTCAGGGAGGAGACGCCGAGCGCGCGCAATTTTCCGTCTTTAACCAGGGGCGCGGCGCTCGCCAGCGGTGCCATGAAGAATTGCACTCGCCCCGTCATGGTATCGGTGAGCGCCTCGAACACGCCCTTGTACGGCACATGGACCACGTCGATATGGGCGCTCTGCTTGAACATCTCGCCGGCAAAATGCGTGCCGCTGCCCGTGCCCGCGGAGGAAAAGTTGAGTTGCCCGGGCCGGGCTCTGGCCAGCGCAATCAACTCCTGCACCGTCTTGGCGCCAGATGAAGGAGAAACCAGCAGCAGATAGGACGCGGTTGCGGTCATCGTAATGCCGGCGAAGTCCTGGCCCGGATGGTAGGACAGCCTGGAATGAACAGAGGGCAATATCACGTGTGCCGCGGACACCGAGAGCAGCGTGTAACCGTCCGGTGTGGCATCCGCGACGATCTTGGTGCCGATAACGCCGCCCGCGCCGGGACGGTTATCGACGACAACCTGCTGTTTGAGAGATTCGTACAGCTTGGGCCCGATCAAACGGGCAGTGATGTCAGGCTGACCGCCCGGCGTGAAGCCGACAACGATACGGATAGGCCGGTTCGGAAAGCTCGCGGCTTCTCCCGCGCTCCCGGCAGACAGAGCCACGGGACTGGCGAGGGCCAGGCACACCGCGGTACAGTACAGCGCATTCGGTTGAGAGCGCCTGGCCATGCTGAAAACCTCCTGTTTGTCGGGTGAATGAAATGCCGGGCCGCGGGAGCCCAGGCAGCGTCTACGCAGCCTCGAGCTGCGCTTTGAACCGCAGGATCTGTTGCAGCGTGTTTTCTCCATTCTGGTGCGGCGGCAACACGTCCCACAACCGGGCATCGGGCAGCAGTTCCTTGAGCGCCCAGGACGCCGAGTGCGCGTGCGAGGCATCGTTGCCCGACATGATCAGCGCCGGAATCCGGATCTGCATCAGTTCCGCCCCGCTCGCGCCCGAAGGCATGGTATCGCTGAACAAGGTGTCCCGCGAGCGCTCGCAGACGGCGATGTATTGCTCGAGATCCTGTTTCACGAATCGCGCGGCAAACCCGGGATCCACCACGGTGGGTGGTCCCCACGGTCCGATTTCGGGATCGTCCCAGAAACTCCTGCCCTCGGGAGCCCGCCTGACCACGGCATCGAAACCGTTGGCGCTCACGAAATCGATATGGCGCTTGAAAAAGGTGTGGCCCTTCATCATCCAGCGATAGCCGCCGACCGGCCAGTGCAGGTAGAGGCCCCGGCACGCCGACGGATGGCGTACCGCGAATGCCAGCGCCAGCGAGGCGCCCATGCAGCTCCCGAGTATATGCGCCTGTTTCGCGCCCGCCAGGTCGAGCAGCGCCTTGGCTTCCTGCACGTAGAGGTCCCAGGTGAGAGGTTCGACGCGTCCGCCGGACTGTCCCGCCTCGCGGCGGTCGTAGGCGATCGTGGTGAAGTGGCGCGACAGCGTCGCGAGCCCGTCCATTTCCTTCCATTCGCGTTTGCCGCCGGCCGCGGTCCAGCGTGACATGACCGACCCGAAGCCGCCGGGCGCGAACATCAGCAGATGCGGTCCGCTGCCCTGAATCTGATAGTTGATCCTGATTCCGTTTAGGGTCGCGAACGGCATATCAAATTCTCTCCATGTCCGGCGTGAGGCGCTTGTCGGGTAGGCGTGGCTGGCGGGGCGATGGCATTATAGCCAGAAATTTCTGGGTTATGCCTATCGCAATTCCGGCCAGTTGGACCTGGCCCTGAAGCATTACGAAAAACAGACTGACGTTGGCCAGGAATTTAGGCTCGGAGTAGACTGCCGCAAGCCGCGTCTGAATGTATACAGCCGCCTATCCACCGGGGAGGGTTGATTGTGAAAGCTTGTCTGAACGCTCTTGCTGTCGTGCTGTCGCTGGTTTCTGTCGGGGCCGCGCATTCCCAAACCACTTCGACCGGCTCGGGACAGGTCTATCCCAACAAGCCGGTGCGCATCATGGTGGGCTACTCGCCGGGCGGCGGTGTCGACACCACCGCGCGCATTGTCGCCGCTGCGCTTTCCGAACTATGGGGCAGCAACGTGCTGGTCGAGAACCGGCCCGGCGCGGCAGGCAACATCGCCACCGAGTACACCGCCAAGGCTGTTCCCGACGGCCACACGCTGGTGCTGTGCAATATCGGTTCGCACGGCGTCACCCCGGCGCGCTTCAGGAAAAGACTCACCTACGATCCCGTCGCGGACTTCGCTTTTCCCGTCATGATCGGCGGCGTGCCCAACGTCTTCATGGTGCATCCCTCGATGCCGATGAAGACGCTCGGCCAGTACATCGCCTACGCCAAGACCCATCCCGGCAAGCTCAACTTCGGTTCCTCGGGCGTCGGCGCTTCGCCCCACATGTCGATTGAGCTGCTGAAGATGATGACCGGCATCGACATCGTGCACGTGCCGTACAAGGGTGCGACGGCGGCGCTCACCGATGTGATGAGCGGGCACATGGAATCCTCGGTCGGCAACCTGGCGGGCGCGCCGCTGGCGGCGATCAAGTCCGGCAGGGTGCGCGCGCTGGGCGTCACCTCGGCCAAGCGCAACGCGCAGATCCCCGACGTGCCGACCTTCGCCGAAGCCGCCGTGCCGGGTTACGAAGTGACGGGATGGTACGGGCTGTGCACGCAGGCCAGGGTGCCGCAGCCTGTCATTGCCAAAATTAATACCGATCTCAACCGGCTGCTCACTAATGGGCCGTTAAGAAAACGCCTCGAGGACCAGGGCGTCGACGTGACACCGACCACGCCTGAAGCGTTCGCCGCGCACGTCAAGGCCGAGATCGAGAAGTGGACGAAGGTGGTGCATGACGCGAAGCTCGAGGCGGAGTGATGATGGTCAAACTGAAGTTTTACGATCCATCCGGCGCGCTCGAGGTGACGCAGCAGCACGCGCCGCGGCTCGCATCGCTCGAAGGCAAGCGCATCGGCTTCGTCAGCAACGAGCAGTGGCAGGCGTTCCGCATGCTGCCGATGCTGAAGGAAATGCTGGAAGAAGATTTCCCCGGCATCGAGGTGCTGCCGGTCGATGCCTTCCCGCAGGGCAATGCCCTGATCGGCACCGAGGAGACCGCGGCGCTGGTGAAAAAAAGCGGGGTGGACGCGGTCATTGTCGCCAACGCGGCTTGAGGGTCCTGCGCCACAGCATGCGGCCGTGCAGCCGCTAGAATAGAAACGCAGGGCATCCCGACCGTCACGCTGACGCGGACGGATTTCGTCGGGGTCATGAAGAAC
>CAYIRZ010000102.1:0-8990 GCA_964365845.1 uncultured Streptomycetaceae bacterium | reverse complement strand
GTAATGGAGATGCGCCATTATAATGTTTCGTAATTAATATGTCACGGTACTAGGATGGGGGCGACTCTAACAAGTTACTGGTTCCCCGCCTGCGCGGGGACGACGAACTGTTGTCGCCGAGTTAAGTAAAGCTCAATAGAAGGTATAGGAGGAGGGCTGCAACCTGATGACCATCGACAGCTACCTCTTCTTAACCTGTCCCTCGCGAACGGCGATATAAATACCGCTGCTGATTACAACGGCAATTCCCAGCAACGTCCAGATATCGGGGAACTCGCCGAGCATAAA
Source organism: uncultured Streptomycetaceae bacterium (assembly GCA_964365845.1). Lineage (GTDB taxonomy): Bacteria > Pseudomonadota > Gammaproteobacteria > Burkholderiales > SG8-41 > CAKKQX01. The sequence continues at coordinate 8,702 of CAYIRZ010000102.1, read as the reverse complement.
AAATCCGAACAAGGTGGCGGAAATTATTGCGCTGTATTGAAACGGAGCGACAATCGATGCCGGCGCATATGCAAAGGACGCCATAAGCAACCCCTGCCCCACCAGGGCGCATGAGACAAACACCGCCATCGTCGGAATATCCGCCACCCTGGGCGCGACCCATACGGCAGGGACGGCAAAGGACAATAGGACGGCGCCTATGATTACCGAATGCGCCAACATGGCGATGGCCGGCGTCCCGGTCGCCAGTTTCCGGTTGCAGATATAAAAAAGGCCAATGCTGAGCCCGCCGGAAAAAGCGATCAAAAATCCCTGGTTGAATTCATCAAGGTCGGGCCGTAGTATGAGAAATACGCCCAGAAAACCAACAATGACGGCTATCGATCGGCGCAAGTCCACCGGTTCGTTCAATACGAAAGGGGAAAGCGCGGCCACGACCAGCGGGGCAAGAAAAAATATGGCCGTCGTGCTCGCCAGGGGAATGTACAGCACGGCCCAATAAAAAAAGCCGATGCCCGTCACTGCGAATATCCCGCGGAGAACCTGCAAACCCAACGGACGAGGCCACAACATCCTGGCGCCATAACGCAAAATGATGACCGGCGCCAGTAACAGGTACACCAGGCAGAATTGCGCCCAGATGATTTCAAGCGGCGGGTAGGTGCCTCCTAAAATTTTCGAGAAACCGTCCTTGACGGGGAGGAAAACCATGGCGCCGAGCATCAACAGGATGCCGCGGAGGGAGCCGTGAACGGCCATTGATTACAGCTTCAGCGCGAGGGTGAGGCCGTCGCCGATCGGCACCAGGCTCATCGTCACGCGCGCGTCCGCGTGCACCCGCCGGTTGACCTCGCGGATCGCCTCGGTGTCCGGGTCGTTGACGGCAGGGTCGGCGGGTTTGCCGTACCACAGCGTATTGTCGATGCCGATCAGGCCGCCGCTGCGCACCAGCTTCAGTGCGCGCTCGTAGTAGTTCCCGTAGTTGCTTTTGTCGGCGTCGATGAACGCGAAGTCGAAGGTGCCGGCCTGGCCATCGGCGAGCAGGGCGTCGAGGATGTCGATGCCGGGGCCGATCCGCAAGTCGATCTTGTTCACGACGCCGGCCTTCTCCCAGTATTGGCGCGCGATCGCGGTCCATTCGACGCTGACGTCGCACGCGATCAGCCGGCCTTCGGGCGGCATCGCAGCCGCAATGCAGGTCGAGCTGTAGCCGGTGAACACACCCACTTCCAGGCACTTGCGGGCGCCGATCATCTTGACCAGCAAGCCTATGAACTGGCCTTCTTCGGGCGAGAGTTGCATGCTCGCCCGCGGGAGGACGCGCGTGACCTCGCGCAATTCAGCGAGGACCTCGGGTTCGCGCAGCGATACGGAGCAGAGGTACTGGTAGATCGAATCGGACAGGGCGTTGGTCGTACGGGACATCATGACACCTCGCGGCAGAGCAATGCCGCGAGTTTACACCCAACAACAACGGCGCCGGATGGCGTGAATGTCAAAAGCTCTTGGCGGAATCAACGGCTTGCGCATGGCGCTCCTTCCGGATCGCTTCCAACTTGTCGAAGCACTCGGCACAGGCCAGGCGCGAGTTACCCGGTACCCGGGACAACAATCTGAAGCCTTTCGTCGGTTTCATCTTCTTGCACTCGAAACAGAATCGTGTCGGATCGTAGTTCATGCAGCCCTTGCCTGTAGTTATTCAAGTCGAAACGTACAGATTCTGCTTATTCCGGATAATAAGCAATAGCTCCTAGGAGTTTGCCGGACCGGGGTTCGACAAACTCCTAAAATGAAAAGCACTAAACGCTACGCGTTCCGGTGAATGGGGCCGAGTCCGGCAGGCTGCTAGGATACGCCCAGGACGCCAGGGAAGTGCGCGAGTTGATCTGGGTAGTGCTACTATGCATGCTTCTGCCTCGTAAATTTCGAATACGGGAGAAATGACATGACCTTATGTCCCATCGCCATGGCAGTCGGATGCGGGAAGTGTCCGGCATTCACAGTCTGCCTCCTGAAAGGCGTCATCGGCGATTACGAAAAGCCGGAAGGTACGGAACCGAAGCAAAAATCTGACGAAGAAAGCCACGACAAATGAACACAGGCGAATACGAGCAAAAAAAACCGGAGTGGAAGGATCAGACGTGGAAGCTGGGCAACATGCTTCATGTTGGCTTGACTGACTCGCACGTCCACGAGGGGCTGCTTAATGGCGTGGTCGTCGGCCAGGTCATCATGTTTTGGCATCAGCGTCAGAAGTCATTGTCGGCATAGTGCCCATAGTGGCGTCTGCGCGCTAGGAGTTTGTCGGACTTGGGTTCGACAAACTCCCAAAGCATGAAATCCATCATCCTGCCCTCCGGCGAGCACGTCCCGGCTTTCGGCCAGGGCACCTGGTACATGGGCGACGACCGCGCGACGCGCGCCGAGGAAATCGCGACGCTCAGGCTCGGTCTCGACTCGGGCCTCACGCTGATCGATACCGCCGAGATGTATGGCGACGGCCGGGCCGAGGAACTCGTCGCCGAGGCGATCGCCGGGCGGCGGCATGAGGTCTTTCTGGTGAGCAAGGTCCTGCCGCACCATGCGACGCGGCGCGGCACCGTCGCCGCGTGCGAAAAAAGCCTGCAGCGCCTCAAGACCGACCGCATCGACCTTTATCTTCTGCATTGGCGCGGCAATGTGCCGCTCGCGGAAACGATGGAGGCGCTGACGGCGCTCGCGCGCGCCGGCAAGATCCGCCATTACGGCGTCAGCAACCTGGACCTCACGGATATGCAGGAGCTGTGGCCGGTTGCCGGGGGCGAGGGCGTGGCGGTCAACCAGTTGCTCTACAACCTCTCGCGCCGCGGCATCGAATGGGACTTGCTGCCGTGGCTGCGCGAGCGGCGCATTCCGGTGATGGCCTATTCGCCGCTCGAGCAGGCGGGATTGCTCAAGAACGCCCGGTTGACCGCGTTCGCCAGGCGCCACGGCATGACGCCGGCGCAGGCGGCGCTCGCCTGGCTGCTCGCCAACGACGACGTGATCGTCATTCCGAAGTGCGCCCGCCGCGAGCGGCTGAAGGAGAATCTCGGCGCGCTGGTCCACAGCCTGACGGCGGCGCAGCGCGCCGAGCTCGACCGGCTGTTCCCGCCGTCGGCGGGCCCGCGTCCGCTGGAGATGCTCTAATTCGGAAAAAACGCCAGCGGCGGCGGCTTGCCACCGGGAAGCGCGGTGCGCGCGACGTTGAGGATCATGGCCAGCATGCCGTAGTAGCCGGCAATCGCGAGCAGGTCCACCAGCCCCTGCTCGCCAAACTTCGCGCGCGCGCGCGCATAAGTCGCATCGCACACGCTCTTGTTATGCAGCGTTTCGGTCAGAAGTTCGTAAACGATCTCCTCGTCTTCGGCCATGCCGGCAGGACGGCGGCCCTCGGCGATCGCCTGTGCGATAGCGGGATTCAGGCCGGCTTTCATCGCATGCTCGCAATGCGCGTTCCACTCGTACTGCTGGCTCCAGTGGCGCGCGGCGATCAGCGTTGCCATTTCCGCCACGCGCCGGTCCAGCGGGCAGTGGTAACGCAGATATTCGCCGACTTTCTGGATCGGGCTCGCGAGCTCCGGGCTGCGCAGCAGCGCGATGAAGGGGCCGCGCAGTTCGCCGCGCGGGCCGGCGGCGATTTCGGCGGCGAGCTTTTTCTGCGCTTCCGTCATGTTCTCCGGCGCGATGCGCGGCAGGCGTTCGGGACGGGGTGCGTTGGGATGATCTGCGGCCATGCGGTTCTCCGTTCAGCGAAAAGCAGCATCGTGCCTGCACCGCGCCGCGCAGTCCAGCTTAGGTTTATTGCCGGCTGGCTCGCCGACCCTGCCCGGAGTAGACTTTCCCGCGAGTCTGATCCGACAAGTACGGGAAGCTCATCGCGCTGACGGGCACCCGGATCGACTAGGAGTTTGTCGGACTTAGGTTCGACAAACTCCTAAAATGAAAAGCATTATAAAAAGGAAAACATGAACATCAAACTCGATGCGTTCATCCGCAAAGAAATGCAGGGCAACGAGAAGATCATCAAAAAGCTGAACCTCAGGATCGAGTAGCGCGGTGAGTGACCGGAATGCGCAGAGTGCCGATTCCGCCTAGCAGCCTGTCGGACTTGGCCCCATTCATCGGAACCCATTAGGAGTTTGTCGAACACAAGTCCGACAAACTCCTGGGAATCGGCACTCTTTGGTACGGTCGAACCTGCGTGACTAGTTGTCAGTTCGAGCGTCCATAACCGCGCGGACCGGCCTGGCTCAGCCGGTGCCCGCCGAAATGCTGGTCGGCGATGGTCTTCTGCTCAGGTGTCAACGCCGCATAGAGGTCTTTTACCGCGGCGCTCATCGCCTTCATCTGCTCCGCACGCAGCTTCGCGCGCTCGGCGCGTTGCTCGATCCGTTCGGTTGCCGTTTGCGCGGTGGAGGGAGGCTGCGCATGGAAGGCCTGCATGGTGGCAACCTGGGTCTTGGCTTGCGTCGCATAGGCGTCCCATGCCGCTTGCTGGTCCGCAGTGATCTTGAGTTCGTTCTTGAGGAAGGACTGCCGCGCGTCCATCCGTTCTTCCATGTTCACGGCCGCTCTGCCGCCTGCTGCTGCGCCCGGGCCGAATCCGCCGCCGCCCATCATGCCGGGGCCGTAGCCGCCACGCGGTCCGCCGCCGTGGCCCATCATGCCGGGACCCATAGGGCCGCCGCCCGATGCTCCGGCGCCTGCCGTGCCCGGGCCTGCGCCACTGAATGCACATCCGCCTGATCCCGGTCCATATCCTGCGGGAGGAGCGGCATAAACGGTTACTGTGGCAAAGGCCAAACCTGTGGCCGCCACCATGCCAGTCAGAATTTTACGAGTGTTTGTCATGATCGATCTCCAAGTCGTTGGTTGTTGAAAGTTGCCTGTTCGGGGCCATCGGAATCCGTGTTTCATTGCCAATCGCCCATCGGCAGGTTCATTTAACTCCCTGCGTGTAACTGCAGGATGTCAAGAACCCCCCTTTTTGTATCGCAGCGCATCACCCGTCCGGATTGTTACACTGCGATACAATTTCCCAATCCCCATTGACCGGAATGCGCTATACATAGGCCATGACAAACTCCGATCACGTTCTTGTCGTCGATGACGATGCAGAGATCCGCACTTTGCTGCGCGAGTACCTGCAAAAGAACGGCTACCGCGTCACCGCGGTTGCCGACGGCAAAGGCTTGTGGGCCGCGCTCGATGCAGGCCGGGTGGACATCGTGGTGCTGGATCTGATGCTGCCCGGCGACGATGGGCTCACGCTCTGCCGCAATCTGCGCGCGCGTTCTTCCGAGGTGCCGGTGATCATGCTCACCGCGCGCGGGGAAGAGACCGATCGCATCGTGGGCCTGGAGATGGGCGCCGACGACTATCTTGCCAAGCCATTCAATCCGCGCGAGCTGCTGGCCCGCGTCAAGAGCATACTGCGGCGCAGCCGGGCGCTCCCGGACAATCTGCAACCCGAAACGGCGCGCACGATCCGTTTTGCCGGCTGGACCTTCGAGCTGGAGGCGCGCAACCTGCTTTCCCCGGAGGGCGTGGTCGTGGCGTTGAGCGGCACGGAATACAAGCTGCTGCGCATTTTTCTGGCGCACCCGAACCGCGTGCTCAATCGCGACCAGTTGATCGATCTCATGCTTTCGCGCGATGCCTCGCCTTTTGACCGCAGTATCGATGTGCAGGTGAGCCGTTTGCGGCAACGGCTGGGCGAGGGCGCGAAGGAGCCGGCCATCATCAAGACGGTGCGCGGCGCGGGTTATGTGCTGGCGGTGCCGGTAGTGGTGGAAAAATAATGCGCTGGCTGCCGCGCTCGCTCTTCAGCCGCATGGTGCTCATCTTGCTGGGCGGGCTCGTCGTGGCGCAACTGGTGAGCTTCGCGATCCACTGGCAGGAGCGGGGCCAGCTCATGCTGCAGACCGGCGGCATGCGCTCGGCGCAGCGCATTGCCGACATCGTGAGGCTGCTCGATACGCTGGCGCCCGCGGAGCGCGCGCGGATCGTGGGGGTCATCGATTCCCCGCCGTTGCGGGTGTCACTCGCGCAGCCGCCGCTTGCTGCTGCGCAGGATGATGCCGACAAGACGGAACAGGCCGTGCGCTTCTCGGCCATGCTGCGGCGTTTTCTGGGAGACGAGTGGCCGATAGTGGTTGATGTCACCAGCACGCCCCCGCCATGGGCAGCGGCATACGGCGGCGCGGGCCGGGGCCCGGGACCCGGGATGATGCCCGGGCCCGGAATGATGCACGGGCCGCTCGGGCCCGGCGCCGGGCCGCACGGCATTTCGTTCGTGGTGCAGGCGCGCCTCAAGGATGGCGCGCTCGTCACGTTCGACTCGAGACCGCCCCTGGATACCGCGACCTGGCCGTACCGGCTGCTGCTCAGCCTGGGCGTTCTGCTGGCGGCCGTGATCGCGCTGACGCTGATCGCCGTGCGCTGGGTGACGCGGCCGCTCAAGACCCTGGCCGAAGCCGCGGAGAAACTCGGCGCCGACATCGATCAGCCGCCGCTCGACGAACAAGGCCCGCTTGAAGTGAGCCGCGCGGCGCGCGCGTTCAACACCATGCAGCAGCGGCTCGCCACCTTCATCAACGATCGCACGCGCGTGCTCGCCGCGATGTCGCATGACCTGAAGACGCCGATCACGCGCCTGCGGCTGCGCGCCGAACTCCTCGACGACGCGCAACTGCGCGCGAAGTTTGTCGGTGATCTCGAGGAGATGGAGGCGATGGTGAGCGCCACGCTGGATTTCATGCGCGGCCTGGAAAGCCGCGAGCCGGCGCAGCCGCTGGATGTCATGGCGCTGCTCGAAAGTCTGCAGGAGGACGCGCGGGAACTGGACGGCAACGTCGCTATCGAAGGCAAAACACTGAAGCCGTATCACGGCCATCCGCAGGCGCTCAAACGTTGCCTGAGCAATCTCATCGGCAATGCGGTCCAATACGGCAAAGCGGCGACGATCAGGGTGGCCGACTCAGCCGACCGGCTGCAGATTTGCATCCGGGATGAGGGGCCGGGGATCCCGGAGAACGAACTCGAGCGCGTGTTCGAGCCGTTTCACCGGCTCGAAGCGTCCCGCAGCCGCGATACCGGCGGCACGGGCCTCGGACTCAGCATCGCGCGCAACATCGCCCGCGCGCATGGCGGCGACATCGTCCTGCGCAACCTGCCGCAAGGCGGTCTCGAAGCGGTGCTCACGCTGCCCCGCGGCGGCTGATGCCGGCAGGCATTCGCGGAATGATGATGTGGCGCTGGGGGCGGAGGTTGGGGTGTAATCCGTTGTTTTTTTGACGGGTACTCCTTACGCCTCATCGCTCATCCTTCGCCGGCATCCGTGCCCACGACGCGCTCGAGTAATGCAATCAGCAGCGGTGCGCGTTCCAGTGCGGTTACGTAAAGCAGCGCAGGGTTGATGCGGCCGTACTCATGGGCGAGCAGGTTGCGCTGCCCGATGAGCGCGCGCCATGGGATTTCCGGGTGCGCGGCCTGACATGCGGGCGTTACGCGCCGCGCAGCTTCGCCGACGAGTTCGAGCGTACGCTCCAGCGCACGCAGCCGCAGGCGATCGGCCAGGAACTGCTCCGCCGTAACGTGACCGACGATGGCGCGCGCCTCGCGCGCTGCGGATAACATGTCCCACAGATGCGCCGCATCGCGCGCGTCAGGCCGCATACAGCGTCCTCAGTTCCGGCAGGATCGCCTGGCGCCGGAATGGGTTCTCGAGGATCTCGGGCGTTGCCACGTCCACTTTGCGCCCGCCGAAGAGCGCGGAGAGTTCATCCTGCATGGCCGGGATGTCGAGCAGGGACGTCCCGCTGCCCAACTCGAACTCGACCAGCACGTCCACGTCGCTCGCGGGTGTCATCTCGTTGCGGGCCGCGGAACCGAACAGACTGAGTTTGCGCACGCGATACTTGCGGCAGAGCGCCGCGAGCTTGCCGCGGGGAATGTGCAGCTTTGGGCGCGGTACCGATACCTGGTAAGCAGCCTGTGGACTGTGCAGGACGCGCGCATCGCCGGACGCCACGCGGGCCGGCGCCCCTTGCGGCGCATCGGCGGTCTTCCGCAGCAGCGCGGCCAGTTCATCGAAAACGGGGCAGGCGGGGTTGGCGCGGTAATGCACCTGCCGGCCCACTTCCTCTCGCAGCAGCAGGCCGAGGTCTGCCAGCGCCCGCAGATCCCGGTGCAGCGAACCGGGCGAAGCCCTCGTGATGCGTGCCAGCTCACGCACGTGCAGCGCGGCCTCCGGGTGGAGGAAGAGCGCGCTCAGTACGGCGGACCGGGTACCGCCCAGCAAGTAAGTAACCACTGACATTATTCGTTCTCAGAATTGCTTCAATTGTAGCAAAAAAGAGAACGCAAGTGTGGACCAGCAAGAATCATGTAATACATTGTTTTTATTAGTATTTTTGTGTTGGCTGAGGGCGTGAAAAATAGAGGCGGCCCGTTTGTTCAAAACAATGAATCGTCTCTGTGTTCGCGCAAGATGCGGACCGTGCTATCCTTACATATCGGTAAGGAATCTAATATTAGAAAGGAATCGGAATGACTGTAGCCACGCTTACCAGCAAGGGCCAGACTACCATCCCCAAGCGAGTGCGGGAACATCTAAAGCTCAACGCCGGGGATAAGCTCGATTTTGTGATCGAGTCCGAGGGGCGCGTCGTCATCAGGCC
>CAYIRZ010000101.1:0-9055 GCA_964365845.1 uncultured Streptomycetaceae bacterium | reverse complement strand
ACTAGACTTTCAAAACCCGTTCTCCGCGGCCAATGCCGGAGGCGCCGGTACGCACCGTCTCCAGGATCGCGGTTGCGTCAATGGCCTTCAGAAACGCGTCGAGCTTGGAGCCCGGGCCGGTCAACTCTATCGTATAGTCCTTGTCGGTGACGTCGATGATGCGGCCGCGGAAGATATCTGCCATGCGCTTCATTTCCTCGCGATCCTTGCCGATCGCGCGCACCTTGACCAGCATCAGCTCGCGCTCGATATGATCGCCGTCCGACAGATCGACCACCTTGACCACGTCGATCAGCTTGTTCAGCTGCTTGGTGATCTGCTCGATTACTTCGTCGGAGCCGGTGGTCACGATGGTCATGCGCGACAGCGTGGCGTCTTCGGTGGGTGCCACGGTAAGCGATTCGATGTTGTAGCCGCGGGCCGAGAACAGTCCCGACACCCGCGACAGCGCCCCGGCTTCGTTTTCCAGCAATACAGAAATGATGTGTCTCATGCTTCGTGTTATACAAGGATCATTTCGGACAGGCCCTTGCCGCCGGGCACCATCGGAAACACGTTCTCGGTCTGATCGGTGATAAAATCCATGAATACCAGGTCCTTCTTGCGCGCAAATGCTTCCTTGAGCGCGGCCTCGACATCCCCTGGTTTCTCGATGCGCATGCCGACGTGGCCGTAGGACTCGGCAAGCTTCACGAAATCGGGCAGCGCGTCCATGTACGATTCGGCATAACGGTTGCCGTGGAAGAACTCCTGCCACTGCCGCACCATGCCCATATACCTGTTGTTGAGGTTGACGACCTTGATGGGCAGCCGGTATTGCTTGCAGGTCGAAAGCTCCTGGATGCACATCTGGATGCTTGCCTCGCCCGTCACGCATGCCACGGTCGACTTGGGATGCGCAAGCTGCACGCCCATGGCATAGGGCAGTCCCACGCCCATCGTGCCCAACCCGCCCGAGTTGATCCAGCGGCGAGGCTTGTCGAACTTGTAGAACTGCGCGGCCCACATCTGGTGCTGGCCGACGTCGGATGTCACGAAGGCATCGCCTTTGGTAATCTCGTAGAGCTTCTCGATCACGAACTGGGGCTTGATGATGGTGCTTGAGCGGTCGTACTTGAGGCAATCGCGGCCGCGCCACTCTTTGATCTGCGCCCACCAGTTCTTGAGCGCGGCCTGGTCCGGCTTTCCCTTGGCCGCCTGCAGTTGCTTGATGAGTTCCTGCAGCACTTCGCGCACATTGCCGACAACCGGGATATCGACTCTCACGCGTTTCGAGATCGATGAGGGATCGATATCGATATGAATAATCTTGCGCGGCTGTTCGAAGAAATGCGCGGGATTACCGATCACGCGATCGTCGAACCGCGCCCCGATCGCAAGCAATACATCGCAGTGCTGCATCGCCATGTTGGCTTCATACGTGCCGTGCATGCCGAGCATGCCCACGAACTGCGGGTCGGTCGCCGGGTAGCCGCCCAGCCCCATCAGCGTGTTGGTGCATGGGAAACCCAGCAGGCGCACCAGTTGAGCGAGTTGCTGGGAAGCATCCCCCAGAATCACGCCGCCGCCGGCGTAGACCATCGGCCGCTTGGCCGATATCAGCATCTGGATTGCTTTCTTGATCTGCCCCGCGTGCGCCTTGACGACCGGGTTGTAGGAACGCATCGAGACCTTGTCGGGATAGCTGAATTCCGTTTTTTGGGCGGTGATGTCTTTCGGGATGTCGACCACTACCGGACCGGGGCGGCCGGTCGCGGCAATATAGAACGCCTTCTTGATGGTAGACGCGATGTCCTTCACATCCTTAACCAGGAAGTTGTGTTTGACGCAGGGGCGCGTAATGCCCACGGTATCGCATTCCTGGAATGCGTCCTGGCCGATGGCATGGGTGGGCACCTGGCCGGTGATGATCACCATCGGAATCGAGTCCATATAAGCGGTGGCAATGCCGGTCACGGCATTGGTCACGCCCGGGCCCGAGGTCACCAGCGCAACGCCGACCTTGTCGGTGGAGCGTGCGTAGCCGTCAGCCGCATGCACCGCTCCCTGCTCATGACGAACGAGGATATGCTTGACCTTGTTCTGTTTGAACAATGCGTCATAAAGGAACAATACAGCGCCGCCGGGATAGCCGAACACATATTCGATCCCCTCTTCCTGCAGGCACCGGAGCACAATCTCAGCGCCAGTCAATTGCATCACCGAACCCGGCCTCAAAAATGGAAACATGCAACATTACCGGTTGGCGGCGCGTTGGTCAAGCAAATTATCCCTGTAAACAGCATGATAGATGCGCTCCCTGCCTCTCTTTTGGGTCTCGCTTGCGTCACGTCGACGATTTGTTAAGATGCGATCGACAAGGAGCGAAACCGCACATGCAAAGCAAAACTCGATGAAAACATATCTCCGGTCGCATGAACGACGTGGCATGCACATACCGATATAAAATTACCGCGCACGCTCCAAAAACCACAAGGCGACGCAACTGGCTACCTACAAGGAACTCTCCGACTTTCTCGCTGCAGTAGAACGCCGTGCCTACAAGCAGGCGCTGTTTGCAGTACGCGATGATCATCTCGCGCTGGATATCGTGCAGGATGCAATGTTGAAGCTTGCCGAAAAGTACCCGACGCGGCCGCCGGCGGAACTGCCGCTGTTGTTCCAGCGCATTCTCCAGAATACCATCCGTGATTTTTATCGCCGCCAGAAAGTACGCTCAATGTGGACCACGCCGATATCGTCGCTTCTCGGCGGCGGTGACGGGGATGATGATCATGATCCGCTGGAAACTTTGGAGATCGAAAACGACTCCAAGTTTTCGGAACCTCCAGCGGAACAGTTTGAACGATCTCAAGTACTTGGTTTTATTGAAAAAGCTCTGGAAAAACTGCCGGCCCGTCAACGTCAGGCTTTCCTGCTGCGTTACTGGGAGGAAATGGACGTCGCGGAAGCGGCAAAAATAATGGGCTGCTCGGAGGGGAGCGTGAAAACGCACTGCTCGCGGGCAACTCATGCCCTTGCTGTGACGCTGAAGAAACAGGGAATTGAGCTATGAATCAACAACACCATGAACTGGCTGGGAAAATCGTCCAGCACCTGAACTACGGAACTGAACAGGTCAATGCAGTTACGCGCGAGCGTCTGCTCGCCGCCCGCAAAATCGCCTTGTCGCATTACAGGGACAAGCCCGAGCCAGTGTGGAATCTGGCGTGGGCCGGCCCGATGGCGCGGTTCGGCGGACATCGTTTTGACGCACGCTATCTGATTGCGGCCGCCGTGCTGATCGCCGGGCTGATCGGCGTCATCTACTGGCAAAACCGATCGCAGGCGAACGAAATCGCGGAAATTGACGTCGGGCTGCTGACCGATGACCTGCCGATCAATGCCTACCTCGACAGGAGTTTCGATTCATGGCTAAAACGTTCGTCGCACTGATCGTTTCGCTATGCCTCGTCTTCCCCGCCGCTGCCGCACAGAGCAAGGCCGAACCTAAAAAAATCGGCAAGCCCGCCTGGACCGAACTCACCGCGACCCAGCGGCAGATTCTCGCGCCGCTTGCGGCGGAATGGGACAAGCTGGACACCACGCGGCGCAAGAAGTGGATCGCGATCGCCGAGCGCTATCCGAAAATGAAGCCGGAGGAGCAGCAGCGTCTTCAGGCGCGCATGAAGGCATGGGCGGCATTGACCCCCGAACAACGCCGTGCAGCGCGCGAAAAATATCAGGCGGTGAAAAAACTGCCGCCGGCGAAACGCAAAGAAGTCCAAATACAGTGGCAGCAGTATCAGCGGTCGCTCGACGCCCAACCCGCCCTGTCTTCGTCGGATGCGCCGGCGCCGCCGGAGGCGCGAAACACCGAAGTCCCGGCAGCGCCCCCGGGCGCGGGAACTGCACCGGCCTCGCAATAAGCTCTCAAACCCCCATTCATCCTGATGTGCCCCGCTGTTGAACGGGGCGCGGCGTGGACTTGCTCTGCTCTATGAAACGCTGTTGCTTGTAGCAGTGTTATTTGCCGGCGCGCTGCCATTTCTGATTTTCACCCGGCAATTGGAGACTCGCTCATCGTTCGGCGCGGCTAGCGCCGTTCCTGCCACCACAGCATCCCCACTGCTATTCCGAGAAAAATCAGTGTCGGGACAATGGCACTGAGCAGCGGCAGCCAGTCATTGAGCAGTCCGAGATGGGCAAACAAACGGTTGAGAAGGTAAAACGCAAGCCCAAGCATGATGCCGGCAAAGATTTTGGCGCCCACCCCGCCCTGCCGGCGCTGGTAATAGGCGAATGGCAATGCCAGCACCATCATCACCAGAACCGCAATCGGATACATGAGCTTGGTCCAAAGCGCAATTTCGTACTGCAGCGCCTTTTGCCGGTTCTCCCTTAGATGCTGCGCGTAGGAATACAGGCTCCACGCCGACATCTGCTCCGGCTGAACCAGCAACACGCTGAGTAAATCGGGATCGAGCACCGACTGCCAGTTCTCCTCGGCGGCCGTCTTGACGCTGGTTTTTTTGTCCTCGAACGTTGTCCGCACCACATCCCTGAGTTTCCAGCGGCGCCCGCCCTGATAGTCGCCGCTCTTGGCGAGACTGATCGAGCGCAACCGGTACTGGTCATCGAAATCGTAGATCCGTATACCCCTCAGCGTCGAGTCCGGCATCACCTCAAACACGTTGACAAAACTCTTGCTATCCTTGACCCACAACCCCGAGCGGAATTCCTGTGCCACCAGGCCGGTAATCGCCTGTGAGCGCAGCCGCTGCGCAAGCCGCTCGGAATGTGGCGCGATAAATTCACCGAATATGAAGGTTAGCACCGCAAACAGCGCACCCACCCCCATCAGCATCGCCGACATGCGCACGACAGACACACCGGAAGTGCGCATCACTGTGTATTCGGAGCTTGCGACCAGTTGCGCCAGCGCGAACAGCGTGCCGATCAGCGCCGCGATGGGAAACAATTCATAGACGTGGTTCGGCGCGGAGAGCAGCACGTAGATTATGATATGCCGGAAGCTGTAACTGCCCCGACCCAGATCCCTGATCTGATCGATCAGGTCGAAAAATGCAAACAGCATCAAAAGCGCCGCAAACACCAGCGAAGTGGCGGCCACGATTTCGCGCATCAGATAACGCCGCAGCGTCTTCATTTGATCAGGCGGAAGACCGAATACACCATCAGGCGCCGATAAAACAACAGCAGCAACAATACGAACATGCACAAATGCACGCCCCATAACCCGGTGGCCAAACTAACGTGCGACTGGGCTATCCATGCCTGCACGATGGAAAGCAAGTTGCTGTAGATCATGTAAATCAACAGCGCCAGTATCAGGTTCATCGAACGTCCGGCGCGCGGATTGACGAAGGACAGCGGAATCGCTATGAGCGCCAGAATCAATGCGGAAAGCGGCAAACCGATACGCCACGACAGCTCGGCAAGGTTGTCAGGCGTACGCTCGCGCAGCAGGTCGAGCGTGGAAGCCGTTTTGGTGGATGGCGCACGCACCCGCGCCTCGTTCGTCTCGACGCGCATCGCATAGCGGTCAAATTCGAAAATCCTGTACTCCGCCGTGCCAGGTTCGCCTTCATAACGCCGGCCGTTGAGCAGCACCAGAAAACGGTCGCCGTTCTCCATCGTCTCCTGAAAACCGCGGCGCGCCACCATTACGCCCACTTTCTGGTTCTGGGTCGAACTCACGAACACGTTGGCCACGAGATTTTCCGCGCCCGACACTTCCTCGACGAAGTACACCCGTTCCGCCTGGTGCGATTCGCGGAAGATTCCCGGAGTCACTGCCGACACGTCATCGCGGCTCTCGAGCAGATGCCTGAATTCCTCCGACTTGCTCACCGCCCATGGTGAAAGCGCGAGGGAAAGCAGGCCAATAGTGAACACCAGAGGCGCGGCGAATATCAGCACCGGACGGACCCATTCGGTGAGGCTCATGCCGCACGAGAACCACACCACCATTTCAGAGTCGCGGTAGCTGCGCGTCAATGTTATCAATACCGCGATAAACAACGTCAGCGACAACAACACCGGCAAGTAGCCTACGAGCGCGAGTCCGAGCAAAGCGACGACACCGGTGGAAGTGATGGCGCCGCTTGCAGCCTCCCCCAGCAGACGCACCAGTTGCGTGGTGAGCGTAATGCCCAGCAGCACGAGGAATGTGCCAAGTGCCGCGATCGTGAATTCACGCAGCAAGGATTTGCGAAAGATCATTCAGGCGCTTTACTTTTGGCGAAGAATGCGCAGATAATCAGGCATATACCGTACCTCATCCACACAGGAGTTTCAGCGTGGAATTTAGCATAAAAAGCGTCTCCCCGGGACAGACAAAAAATGGTTGTGCCGTGGTCGGCGTGTTTGAATCGCGCAAGCTCTCCGCGCCTGCCGCCGCGCTCGACCGCGCCGCCAAGGGTTTTGTGAGCGCCATCATGCGCCGCGGCGACATGGAAGGCCGGGCCGGTGCCACGCTGCTGTTGCACAATGTCCCCAATGTCGCATGCGAGCGCGTGCTGCTGGTCGGGCTCGGACGCGAAACCGAGTTCGGCGACAAACAATATCGCGAGGCCGTCGCGGCAGCGGTCAAAACCCTTGCCTCGACAGGCGCCAAAGACGCCGAGTTGCATCTTACCGCGCTTGCGGTCGGCAAGCGTGATCTAACCTGGCGCATCAGGCATGCAGCCGCGGTTGCGCGCGAAACGATTTACCGCTTCGACCAGATGAAAAGCAGGAAAGAAGGACCGCAGGCGGCTCTGCGCCGGCTTGTGCTCTGCATCGGCGACAAGGCCGCACAACGGCTGGCCGAGGACGGACTCGACCAGGGATTGGCGGTTGCGCACGGCGCGAACCTCGCGAAGGATCTCGGCAATCTGCCCAGCAACGTCTGCACCCCGACCTATCTGGCAGAACAGGCGCGCGAACTCGCCAAGCGCTATCGCATGAAGATCCAGGTACTCGAGCGCAAGGACATGGAGAAACTCGGCATGGGCGCCCTGCTGTCGGTGGCGCGCGGCAGCGCGCAGCCCCCCAAGCTGATCACTCTCGAATATCGCGGCGGCGCGAAATCGCACAAACCCGTGGTGCTGGTCGGCAAGGGAGTCACTTTCGATACCGGCGGCATTTCGCTGAAGCCCGCGCCCGAGATGGACGAAATGAAATTCGACATGTGCGGCGCCGCGAGCGTGCTCGGCACGCTGAAAGCGGTTGCCGAAATGAAGCTGCCGCTGAACGTGGTCGGTATCATCCCCACTACCGAGAACATGCCTGGCGGCCGCGCCACCAAGCCCGGCGACATCGTCACCAGCATGTCGGGGCAAACCATAGAGGTTCTCAATACCGACGCCGAGGGGCGGCTCATCCTGTGCGATGCGCTGACCTATGCCGAGCGCTTCGATCCCGCCGCGGTGGTGGACATCGCGACGCTCACCGGAGCATGCGTGATCGCGCTGGGCCATGTCGCAAGCGGGTTGTTCGCCAACGATGAGGCCCTCGCCAGAGAACTGCTTGCCGCGGGCGATGCCGCCTGCGACCGCGCGTGGCGCATGCCGCTGTGGGACGACTATCAGGAGCAGCTCAAGAGCAATTTCGCCGATTTCGCCAATATCGGCGGCCGGCCGGCCGGCAGCGTGACTGCGGCTTGTTTCCTCGCGCGTTTCACCAAGAAATTCAAGTGGGCGCACCTGGACATCGCCGGTACCGCATGGAAATCGGGCAAAGACAAGGGCGCAACCGGCCGGCCGGTGCCGCTGCTCACTCAGTTCCTGATCAACCGCACAAAAAAGCGTGAACAGTAAGCGGTGAGCCGTGAGCGGTAACAGGCCAAAAAAACATCGGGATTCCGATTACGGATTTCCGCTAACCGCTTACTGTTTGCTGCTTACCGGATATGACACAGATCGATTTTTACATCCACGTCGACGATAAATTGCATGCCGCGTGCCGGCTCACCGCCAAGGCGTTCAGCCACGGCCTGCGCGTGATGGTGTTCTGCCCCGAAGCGGAAACCGCGCAGCGCTTCGATCGCCTGCTGTGGACAGCGCCTGCGACCAGCTTCATTCCGCACTGTTTCCCCGGCGACCCGCTGGCCCCGGTGACACCGGTCATCATCGATCATGACGGCAGCGATCCGCCGCACGATCACGTGCTGCTCAATCTTCGCGCCGAATGGCCGCCATTTTTCAGCCGGTTCCAGCGGCTGATCGAAATCGTTAGCCTCGACGGCGAAGACCGCAAGGACGCGCGCGCGCGCTACAAGTTCTATCGCGACCGCGGCTACGAAATCCGCACTCATGACCTAAGTAATAGCAGTGCTTAGTGATGAGTTTTGAGTTGTTTTGTGCTCGCTTCGCTCGATAACTAAACACTAAGCACTCAACACTTCGAAGACTGATGGCACAGAACACGAACCAAAACGAAGAAAGCGAGAACCTGCTCAAGCGTGCCGATGCACTGCTCGCGCGCCACCGTCGTTCCGCGGCAGCAAGCAGCGAGTCGAGGCCGCCACAACAAGCGGTAACGGCCCGCAACGACGCCGACGTGCCGGTACTCACGGAAATTGTTGCTGCCGCGGGCGTCGCGAATGATATTCCGGTGCTGACCGAAATCATCATGCCCGAAACGCCCCCGGCCTCTGCCGCTGCGGCGCCACAGGCCGGGGCCGCCACTGAGCCGGCACTCGCAGCGGCACCGCGGACGGAAATCATTTCCCGCGTGCAGGCGCAAAACCTGGAGCATAAAGCCTACCTGGAGCTGAAAAAAGGCCTCGACGAACACATCGCCGGCGTACTGCAGGAGCGCTTCATGCCGGAGATCGGCGCGGCCCTCGACCAGGCGCTGCAGAAAATCACGCAGGATCTCAAAACCAATATCGGCACCATGGTGCGTGCCTCGATCGAGGAAACGCTGCAGACGCAGATCAAGAATCTGCGGCTTTCCCTCCGGCCGGAAACGGCGGAACCGCCCGAAGCCCGTTCCGGGTCGGGTATAATGCCGGCTCTTTCCGAACCGCCTCCCCCCGCGTCACACATGGAACTTGCCAAGAGCTTTG
>CAYIRZ010000100.1:0-9145 GCA_964365845.1 uncultured Streptomycetaceae bacterium | reverse complement strand
CAGGTGCTCAATGAACGACTCGGATTACGAACATGAAAAGCCGGGGAAACGTCAGCCCCATCCCTCTCCCGCCGGGGCAGGAGAGGGGGTTTAAAATGAGGGCTACTCGCGCCCGACTTCCCGCAGCGCGTCGCCGAGGATGCCCACTAGCTCGTCAATCTGCGCCTTGCTGATGATGAGCGGCGGGGAGAGCGCGATAATGTCGCCGGTGGTGCGGATCAGCAGGCCTTTCTCGTAGCACTTGAGGAAGGTCTTGAACGCGCGTTCCGTCGGCTTGCCGGGCTTGGATTCGAGTTCGATGCCGGCCACCAGGCCCATGTTGCGGATGTCGATGACGTTGGGCATTTCGCTCAAGGAATGCACCGCCTGCTCGAAGTAGGGCGCGAGTTCCTGGCCGCGTTTGAAGAGTTCTTCTTCCTCGAACGTGTCGAGCGCGGCTTCGGCGGCGGCCGTCGCCAACGGGTGACCGGAGTAAGTGTAGCCGTGGAACAGTTCGACCGTGCCGGGCGGCGCCGAGTTGACCACCGCGTCGTGGATACCGCGGCGCACGAGCACCGCGCCCATCGGCACCGTGCCGTTGGTGATGCCCTTGGCGATGGTGATCATGTCGGGCACGACGCTTACCGCGTCGGCGGCGAAGCAGGGGCCCAGGCGGCCGAAACCGGTGATGACCTCGTCGAAAATCAGCAGCAGGCCGTATTTGTCGCAGATCTGGCGCAGCCGTTCAAGATAACCCTTGGGCGGGATCAGCACACCGGTCGAGCCCGCCATGGGCTCGACGATCACCGCGGCGATGTTGGAGGCATCGTGCAGCGGGATGATGCGGGTTTCGAGTTCGTCGGCGAGATGCGCCCCCCAGGCGGGCTGACCGCGCGAAAACGCGTTTTCCTTGAGGTTGTGGGTGTGCGCGAGATGGTCGACGCGCGGCAAGAGGCTGCCGAAGGCCTTGCGGTTGGCGGGAATGCCGCCGACCGAGATGCCGCCGAAGCCGGCGCCGTGGTAGCCGCGCTCACGGCCTACCAGCACATTGCGGTGGCCTTCGCCGCGCGCGTGGTGGTAGGCGAGCGCGATCTTGAGCGCGGTATCGACGGCTTCCGAGCCCGAGTTGCAGTAAAAGACATGATCGATGTCGCCCGGCGCCATTTTCGCGAGCCGTTCGGCAACGCGGAACGCACTCGGATGCCCCATCTGGAAGGCGGGGCTGTAGTCCATGGTCTCGACCTGTTTTTTCACGGCCTCGACAACCTTGGTCCTGGAGTGGCCGGCGTTCACGCACCACAGCCCGGCGGTGCCGTCGAGCACCTTGCGGCCGTCGTCGGTGACGTAGTGCATGTCTTTCGCGGCGACGAACATGCGCGGCGCGGCCTTGAACTGGCGGTTGGCGGTGAAGGGCATCCAGTAGGCGTCGAGTTCGTAATCTCGGGGTTTCATGGTTCGGCTTTGCTCAGCAGGGGGAGGCGGGTATTTTGCCAGCACCCGCTACATTCGGCCATACTGTGCGGCATTATTAAAGAAAACCGTCGTTTGTGGAGGAAGGGTGGCGCGGCATATCGCTTGTATAACCTTTGATTTCGACGCGATCTCGGGCTGGATCGCGCGCGGCATGACTTCGCCCTCGCCGATTTCGCGTGGGGAATTCGGCCCCAATGTCGCAGTGCCGCGCATTCTGGCCTTGCTCGGGAAATATGGGGTGCCGGCAAGTTGGTATATTCCCGGGCATACCTTGGAGACCTATCCCGATCAATGCCGGCAGGTATGCGATGCCGGCCACGAAATCGGCCACCATGGCTGGACCCACCGCTCGCCCGCCAGCCTGTCGCGAGAACAGGAGGAGGAGGAACTCGCGCGCGCCAACGAGCAGATCAGGAAACTCACCGGCCGTGGCGCGCGCGGCTACCGCTCGCCGGCCTGGGACCTGAGCCCGTTTTCTGTAGAGCTGCTGCTCAAGCATGGTTTCATTTACGACAGCAGCATGATGGGTGACGATTACACGCCGTATCGCGTGCGCCAGGGCGACGTCATCGCGCTGGAACAGCCGGCGGTGTTCGGCAAGGAAACACCGCTCATCGAAATGCCGGTCAGCTGGACGCTCGATGACTACCCGCACTTCGAGTTCCTGCGCACCCCGACCGTGATCCAGCAGGGGCTGATGAACGCCAACAACGTCCTCGCCAACTGGATCGACGACTACCTGTACTTGCGTGACCATCTCGAATGGGGCGTCATCACCTACACCTTCCATCCATTCGTGATCGGGCGCGGTCATCGCATGATGGCGCTTGAAAAGCTGATCCGGACGCTGAAGGACAACGGCGCGGTATTCATGAAGCTGGAAGAGGCTGCCGCCGAGCACGAGAAGCGTAATCCGTTCAAAACCAGCTGACTTAGACCTTGATCGCGCTTGAAAACGTTTCCAAGACCTATGGCGCGCACGCCGCGCTCAGGCCGACGACGCTTGAGATCGAACAAGGCAAGACGACGGTCCTGATCGGTCCCAGCGGCTGCGGCAAGTCCACGCTGCTGAGAATGATCGTCGGGCTGATCCATTCCGATGGCGGCCGCGTCGTCATCGGCGATGAGGAGTTGCGCGCAGGCAACGTCGAGCGCCTGCGCCATGGCATCGGTTACGTCATTCAGGAAGGCGGGCTGTTTCCCCATCTGACCGCCGGGCGCAACGTGGCGCTGCTGGCGCGGTTTCTCAAGCGCGGCGAAGACTGGATCGCCGGGCGCATGACGACGCTGGCGAACCTGGTGCGTATTCCCGTCGAACTGCTGCAGCGCTTTCCGCGCGATCTTTCCGGCGGGCAGCGCCAGCGCATCGGCATCATGCGCGCATTGATGCTCGACCCTCCCGTGCTGCTGCTCGACGAGCCGCTCGGCGCGCTCGACCCGATCACGCGCTATGGACTGCAGGACGAACTGAAAGCGATTTTCGGAACCCTCGGCAAAACCGTGGTGCTGGTCACGCACGACATGAACGAGGCGGCCTTTTTCGGCGACACCATCGTGATGATGCGCGAGGGCCGCATTGTTCAGCGCGGCAGGCTGGACGACCTGCTGCACCGGCCCGCCGAAGATTATGTGCGCGATTTCATACGCGCCCAGCGCACCACGCTGCCGGAGGCGGCGCCATGATGCTGCGCATCGTCGCGCTGTTGCTGCTGCCGGCATTGTGCCTGGCAGAGCCCGTGCTCAACGTCGGCTCCAAGCGTTTCACCGAATCCTACATCCTCGGCGAAATCATTACCCAGACCGTGGACACCACGGGCGAAGCGCGCACCGTGCACAAGCAAGGGCTGGGCAATACCGGCATCGTGTTCGCGGCGCTCAGAAGCGGCGCGATCGATGTTTATCCTGAATACACCGGCACCATCGCCTTCGAATTGCTGGGGCGCAAAACCCCGGCCGGCCTGGAGGAAATCGGGCGGGAACTCGCGCCGCTCGGATTGGGGGTCGCCGTGCCATTGGGTTTTGATAACACCTACGCGTTGGCGATGCGCGAGGAGCGCGCTGCAGCGCTGGGTATCTCCAGCATCTCCGATCTGTCGCGTCACGCGGATCTGAAACCGGGGATGTCCCAGGAGTTTCTGAACCGCAAAGATGGCTGGCCGGCGCTTCAACAAGCCTACCGACTGCCGTTCCCGGCGCCGCGCGGACTCGATCACGGGCTGGCCTATGAGGCGCTGGCTTCCGGGCAGGTCGACGTGATCGATATCTACACCACCGATGCCAAGATCGGCAAATACCATTTGCGCGCGCTCGCCGATGACCGCGGTTTTTTTCCGGCCTACAACGCCGTGCTGATCTACCGCCTCGACCTGCCGCAGCGGTTTCCGAAATCATGGGCGGCGCTGCAAAAACTGCAAGGGCGCATTTCGACGCAACGCATGATCGCGCTGAATGCGGAAGTTGAACTTTCCGGCCTGTCTTTCGCGGTGGCGGCAGGACAATTCCTCGCTGCGCCCGACACCGCCCCGGGGCGTGCGGCTCATCATGGCCGCGCATCGTTTGCAGCCCTGCTGTTCGGGGCGGATCTCGGACGGCTTACCATGCAGCACCTGTTGCTGGTGTTCGCTTCGCTCGCGCTGAGCGTGGCAGCCGGGATTCCGCTCGGTATCCGGGCCGCGCGCTCCCCGCGGGCGGCCCACTGGATACTGGCCGCGGTCGGCGTGCTCCAGACCATACCGTCGCTGGCGCTGCTGGCATTCCTGATCACGCTGATGGGCACGATCGGCACCGCGCCGGCGATTATTGCGCTGTTTCTGTATGCGCTGCTACCCATCGTGCGCAACACGCATAGCGGACTGGTTGATATCGCGATGCCGCTCAGGGAGTCGGCGCAGGCGCTGGGGCTGCCCGCTGCGGCGCGGCTCAGGCTGATCGAACTGCCGCTTGCGGCGCGTTCGATACTCGCCGGCATCAAGACCTCGGCGGTGATCAACGTCGGTACCGCAACGATCGCGGCCTTTATCGGCGCGGGCGGTTATGGGGAACGCATCGTGGCAGGACTCGCGGTCAACGATAGCGCAATGCTGCTCGCAGGCGCGATACCGGCAGCGGCACTGGCATTGCTGATCCAGTGGGCGTTTGATGCGCTGGAACGCCGGGTGATTCCGGAGGGACTACGCTAGGAGTTTGTCGGATTTAGCCCCGACAAACTCCTAAAATGAAAGCACTAAAAAACGGAATGAAAAGAACGCGATGCAAGTGACGTTTGGTCCGGTTAGCATAGGGTTTCGACACGTAAAGTTTCTTTATTAAGCAGCCTGTCGTCGAAGCGTCGATCAATTCTTTTCAATACCCGCTTGACGGGTACGGCGATCCGCTAACACTACCCACTCCGGTGAGTGGGAGCCAAGTTAGACAGGCTGCTTATCTGACGAGGACCGTGTTGTGCGCTTCAGCCAGCGTATCCGGATAGTCCCGGCTGAAATGCAGTCCGCGGCTTTCATGCCGCATCTGGGCGCTGCGCACGATCAATTCCGCCGTGGTCACCAGGTTGCGCAGTTCCAGCAAATCATTGGTCACGCGGAAATTGGCGTAATAGTCGTGTATTTCCCCCTGCAGCAGGCGGATGCGGTGCAGCGCGCGTTCCAGCCGCTTGTTGGTGCGCACGATGCCGACGTAATCCCACATGAAGCGCCGCAGCTCGTCCCAGTTGTGCGAAATGACGATTTCCTCGTCGGCATCGGTGACGCGGCTCTCGTCCCATGGCGGCAGGGCGGGCGAAGGTGTGGCCGGCTGTGCCAGGATGTCACGGGCAGCGGCCATGCCGAACACCAGGCATTCGAGCAGGGAATTGCTGGCGAGACGGTTGGCGCCGTGCAGGCCGGTAAACGAGGCCTCGCCAATGGCGTAGAGACCGGGAATGTCGGTGCGGCCCAGTTTGTCGGCCATCACCCCGCCGCAGGTATAGTGCGCGGCCGGTACCACCGGGATCGGCTGGCGCGTGATATCGATGCCGAATTCCAGGCAGCGGGCATGAATGGTGGGGAAATGCTCCTTGATGAAAGCCGCGGGTTTGTGCGAGATGTCGAGATGAACGCAGTCCAGGCCGCGTTTTTTCATCTCGAAGTCAATGGCACGGGCCACGATGTCGCGCGGCGCCAGTTCAGCGCGCGGGTCGTGCGCCGGCATGAAGCGCGTGCCGTCCGGCAGCTTGAGAATGCCACCCTCGCCGCGCACCGCCTCGGAAATCAGGAACGACTTGGCCTGCGGATGGTAGAGGCAGGTGGGGTGGAACTGGATGAATTCCATATTGGCGACCCGGCAACCGGCGCGCCAGCCCATTGCGATGCCGTCGCCAGTCGAGGTATCGGGGTTGGTGGTGTAAAGATAGACCTTGCCGGCGCCCCCGGTCGCCAGCACCGTATGCTGGGCTGCAACCGTATGGACTTTTCCGGATCGGGTATCGAGTGCGTAGCAACCATAGCAGCGGTTGTCGAACAGGCCCAGCTTGGCTCCCGTAATGAGATCTATTGCATTGTGGTGTTCGAGCAAGGTGATATTGGGGTGTGTCCTGACCTTGTCCTCGAGGGTGGCCTGTACTGCGTGTCCGGTGGCATCGGCGGCATGGATTACGCGGCGGTGGCTGTGGCCGCCCTCTGTGGTGAGGTGATAGCCGGTGTCGCTGGCAGCGTCGCGTGTGAACGGCACGCCCTGGCCGATCAGCCATTGCACGGCTTCGCGCCCATGTTCCACAATGTGACGGGTAACGGTCTCATCGCTGAGGCCGGCGCCGGCGACGAGGGTGTCGCGGACATGGGATTCGACGGTATCGTGGTCCGATAATACCGCGGCAATGCCGCCTTGTGCCCAGTCGCTGGCACCGGCGATCAGCTGTTTTTTGGTGATCAGGCCGACTTGTTTGCGGTCGGCAATATGCAGGGCAAGCGTTAAACCGGCCAGGCCGCTGCCGATGATCAGGACTTCAAACTTGGACGGCATCTCTTTCCTAGCAGCCTGTCGGACTTTGATGGCACTTTCGCATTTTTTCCGGGGCGGTTTTGCCTGATTGTCGGACTTGGGTCCGACAAGCTCCTAGGTAGAAAGGAGCCATCTTAGCCGAAATGACCGGGAGGTCAACCTGTCATCCTGCGCCGGGCCGGTCGCAGCCCCGGCCGAGTGAACTAAATTAAACCTGCCTTGTCAGTGCAACAGCGATCGGTCTTCGCGTTCCACAGAAGCGGGACGGGCAGGTTATACTGTGCGCCTTGCCTGGCCAGTATACGCTCGGCTTGGATAATAATTTTAAGGTCAGGGACGGATTGGATGAGCGACCGCGAAGTCGATCAGCAGCTGGTCGAACGCGCGCAGCGTGGAGACAAGCATGCATTCGAGCTGCTGGTCAGTAAGTATCAGCGCAAGCTCGGGCGGCTGCTGTCGCGCTTTATTCGCGATGCGACCGAAGTAGAGGATGTGACCCAGGAAGCCTTCATCAAGGCTTATCGGGCATTGCCGACGTTTCGTGGCGATAGTGCGTTTTACACCTGGTTGTACCGGATCGGGATCAACACCGCCAAGAACTATCTGGTGGCGTTGGGGCGGCGCGCGCCGACTACTACGGACTTTGACAGCGAAGAGGCGGAAAATTTCGAGGATGGCGACCAGCTGCGGGATCTGAACACCCCGGAAAACCAGTTGATGAGCAAGCAAGTTGCTGAAACAGTGAACCAAACTCTCGGACAACTGCCAGAAGAACTAAGAACGGCCATTACCTTGCGTGAAATCGAAGGACTCAGTTACGAAGACATAGCGAATATCATGAATTGCCCGATCGGCACCGTCCGGTCGCGGATCTTCAGGGCACGTGAAGCGATAGCCGAGAAGCTAAGACCATTGATCGGCACGCATAAAGACAGGAGATGGTGAGATGGACAAGATATCGGCGCTGATAGACGGGGAGCTGGACGAGCACGAGGCGGACCGCCAGCTTTCCCTTATCAGGCAGCAGAACGAGTTCCGGGAACGCTGGGACATGTTCCACCTGATCGGCGACACGCTACGCGACGAGTGCAGGCTATCGCCGCGTTTCAGCCAGCGGATTGCCGATCGCCTGGCGCTGGAACCGACGGTATTGGCGCCGCGTCGTAGCGTTGCCAGACGTGTTGCTGCCTATGCCTTGTCTGCCGCAGCTTCGCTGTCCGCAATCGCAGTGGTCGCCTGGGTCGCATTTTCCGACAACCCCCTCAGTACGCCGCAGGAAATCGCCAAAATCCAGGTTCCCGCAGTCGTTGCCGTAACTGCCCCTCCCCAACTTGCCGGCATTCCCGGTACTAACGGCCAGGGCAATATGAACGAGTATCTGTTGGCGCACCAGGGATTCTCGCCGAGCACGGCTATCCAGGGTGTTGTGCCCTATATCCGGACCGTGTCGGACAGCCAGCCCCTCCGGAATCGTTAGAGCACCGGTATGCAGAGAGTCTGGCTATTCGTTGTCCTCGGGCTATCGGCAGCGAATGCTGCGCCGGCGGACAGTGGTGATCCTCAGGAGGGATTCATCCTGCTCGGGAAAATGACAAATGCGTCGCGCCAGCTCAATTATTCCGGCACCTTCGTCTACCAGCATCCCACCAAATCGGAAACCTCGCGAATTGTTCACTATGTCAATGCCGCGGGCGGGGAATTCGAGAAGCTGGAAGTCCTCGACGGGCCGGCGCGCGAGGTGATCCGCAGCAATGACCAGCTCACCTGCTATCTGCCCCAATCCAAGACCGTGATTATCGAGCAGCGCGATGCGCGGCAATTGCCGGTGTTGCTGCCGGAGCGCATGACGGGCATTCTCGAAAATTACACGGTCAGAAAGACTGAAACCGACCGTGTCGCGGGCTATGATTGCCACGTCATCGTGCTTGAACCGAAGGACAATATGCGTTATG
This sequence comes from uncultured Streptomycetaceae bacterium, assembly GCA_964365845.1. GTDB lineage: Bacteria > Pseudomonadota > Gammaproteobacteria > Burkholderiales > SG8-41 > CAKKQX01. The sequence goes on along the minus strand of CAYIRZ010000100.1, from coordinate 767 downwards.
GACGCAGCTTCTGTGCCGAAGTCGGTTCAGGGCTGCCGTTGCGTTCGCGCACCATCGATGAGAAAGGCGGGGTCGTGGAGTCGTTTGCGTTCACGCAGCTCGTGATTGGCGGCAGTTTCAACCGCGACAAAGTCAAGTCGAAATATGCGTCGCAAAGCCGCAACTGGCACGTCGATCGCTCGGCACTGAACGTCTCGGAAAAAAAGGCGGATACCGGCTGGGTAATCAAGAACCAGCCGCCCGGGTTCAAGAAGCTCACCGAAATGAAACGTTCCATCGCCGGACGCGGGGCGGTGTCGCATATCGTGTTTTCGGATGGGCTGGCTGCCGTCTCTATATTCATAGAGCCGATGCCGAAAGAGCGGCCCGCGCAGACGCTGGCCCGCCAGGGCGCGGTCAACATCTATACGCGGCCCTACGCCGACCATATGGTAACGGTACTGGGGGAGGCGCCCGCCGCGACCATCATGCAAATCGCCAATTCCCTCGAGCTGAAAGCCAACGCCGCCCGATGAGGGGCGGTCTCCTTCAATATCAATTCCCGCAGTCAAGAGGCTAGTCACATGCTAAAACGGTTTGTTTTTGTACTGTTGTTTCTGGCGCCATTGAGTGTTGCAGCACAACTTCCGGACTTCACGGATATGGTCGAAAAGCAGGGGCCGGCGGTGGTCAATATCAGCACCACACAGGCGGCGCGCAGCCCGCTTGCGCCGCAAATCCCCAATCTGCAGGAAGACGATCCGTTCTACGAATTTTTCCGACGCTTC
>CAYIRZ010000099.1:0-9271 GCA_964365845.1 uncultured Streptomycetaceae bacterium | reverse complement strand
GTCTGGCAATGCGAATTTATCTGGAGGCCGCCGCGCGCGCCCACCGCCAACCCGCCCGCGCGCGCCAGCTCGTCGCGCGGGCGGATGCCGGCGGAAAAGACTATCAGGTCGGTTTCGAGGCTGGTTCCGTCGGCGAAGATCAGCTTGTGACGCCGTGTCTCGCCGTCGACGATTTCCTTGGTGGTCTTCTGGAGATGGATCTTGGCGCCCAGAGCCTCGATCTTGCGGCGCAGGAGACGGCCGGCGGAATCGTCGAGCTGCACCGCCATGAGGCGCGAGGCGAATTCCACGATGTGCGTCTCGAGCCCGAGGTTTTGCAGTGCCTTGGCTGCCTCCAGTCCGAGGAGGCCGCCGCCGATGACCGTACCAACCTTCGCGCGCGCTGCCGTGGCCGTGATGACCTCGAGATCCTCGATCGTACGGTAAACGAAGCAATCGCGGCGGTCCTTGCCCGACACCGGCGGCACGAAGGGGTAGGAGCCGGTCGCGATTACCAGCTTGTCGTACGGCACCTCGCGGTAGCGCGCCGAGCGCACCACTTTGCGCTCCGCGTCGATGGCGAGCACGCTATCGTTCAGCCGCAAGGTCATCGCGTGCTGCTGGAAGAAGCGTTCCGGCACGACGTTGAGGTCGGCTGCCGACTTGCCGGAGAAGAAACTCGTGAGCTGCACGCGGTCGTAGGCCGGCCGGGGCTCTTCGCAAAACGTCGTTACTTCGAAGTCATTGCTGCGCGCGACCAATTGCTCGAGGAAGCGCTGCCCTACCATGCCATTGCCGACCATCACCAATTTCATCTTTTGCATGTGTGTGCTCCCCAATACTGTCAGGCGATGCGCCGCCGCTCCAACCCGATTTTCGCGATCTGATCCGCCAGGCCGACGACCCGGCCGATCACGATTAGCGCCGGGCTGCCGAGCCCGGCATCGCGCGTCGCGCCGGCAAGCGTTGCGAGGGTTGCAATTACGTGACGTTGCTGTTGCGTGGTACCGTGCTGAATTGCTGCCGCGGGCGTTTCACCTGCCATCCCTGCGGCCCGCAACGCCGTTGCGATTTCAGGCAGGCGTTTCATCCCCATGTAGATCACCAGCGTCGTACCGGTACGCGCCAGCGCTGCCCAGTCTGGCCCAGCACCATCACGCATGTGGCCGGTGACGAAGGTGACGCCGCGCGCCAAGTCACGGTGGGTGACCGGAATTCCCAGGGCCGCAGGAACGCCAATGCCCGCGGTAATGCCCGGCACCACCTCGCAGGAAATCCCGGCGCGTGCCAAAGTGAGCGCTTCCTCCGCACCGCGGCCGAACACGAAGGGGTCACCCCCCTTGATGCGCGCAACAATTTTGCCGCGCATCGCAAGCCGCACCATTAACCGCTCGATGAATGCCTGCGGTGTCGATTTACAACCGCCGCGCTTGCCGACCTCGATCACGCGCGCCTGCGGCGCGAATTCGAGTACACGGCGATCGACCAAGTCGTCGATCAGCGCCACGTCGGCATGCGCCAAAGCACGCACCGCCTTTACCGTCAGCAGGTCCGGGTCACCCGGTCCGGCGCCGATCAGGTAGACCTTGCCGCCGCCCGCTTGAATTCCCGCTCCCATCCTGTGCTGGTGCAAAAAGAAGTCCATAAAGCACCAATAGCAATAGCCATGCCAGAGCGCGAGGAGTTATACAACAATATGAATAAAAACAGTAAAATAGCATATGCCCCGTCGATAATGGCGGTCCAGGCATCGCTATGGCGCACTGTTGCAGTGCACAAAAAGGGCGGCCGTGTCGAAAGGGGTGCATAGAGCCTGTCTCAATACCACCGGGCGCGGCTGGTCGCGACTGATCACGCACAGGTTTTCGAGGGTATCGCGGTCGGGGGAATCGGTGTCGATGATGATCACGTCGGGCTTGATCTCGGATACCCTGCGGTGCAGAGCGATGGTCGAAGCCACATGCTCGATCACCTCATAGCCGGCCTGCGCCAGTGCCAGCCGCAACGTTTGCACGCGCTCCAGCGATCCACCAGCATTACTTTGAGCATGGCCGCCTGTCCGATGCTATCCATGTTAGGGCCTGTTAACCATTACCGCGTGAGATGCGTTGCGGCCCAAATTGTCGATGGCAAGGCGCTTGCCGCAGGCAATATCGCGAATATTGACAAGGCGAGCAACGAAGCCAGCGGCGATTTTGGCCGCAACCCGCAGGGACGGGACGATTTGGGCTCATGGCGTTGTCGTGCCTTCGCTTATTTGCCGCCGGGCAAACCGCGCTCGGCACTCCTAGCCCTGAGCCCAAATCGCCTCCGTCGCACTCATGCGGTAATGGTTAACAGGCACTAATCATGCCGCCACCGCGCCGAAGGCCTCGATCGCAACGATGGCCTTGGCCTGGTTGAAGTCCGCGGCATAGTGCGAACCGTACAGGCAGCACGCGAGCTGATTGACGATGGGCAGCGGCAGCGGCACCGCGCCTTTGAGCGCTTTTTCGATCCACGCCGCGGTCGCCTTGACATCGATACCGCAGGTTGCGACTGCGGTCGCCATGCGTTCCTCTTCGAACAATACCGTGCACATGCCTGCCTCGTGGAACTCGATGCGCGGCCGCTTGCGCGGATTGGCGAACGCCTCGCCCTCGGTGCCGCGCATCAGTAACGCGCGCTCGCCGGTGGCGGCAAAGAAATCACGCAGCTTCCGCAGATAATCGGGATGCGTGACGCCCACCAGCCGCACGCCGGCGCCACCGAACGGATCGATGAGCTTGGCGAGCGTGTGCGCGCTGTTGCGCACACCGAGGCGGCTCTTGAGCGCAAGCAAGCCGGCCAGACCCGGCGATAGCACGGCGGTCGGCACGAACGCAATGCGCCCGGCGTCGAGCGCCTGCTGCGCCTGCCCCAGCGTGCCGCAGGGCAGCACGCCGAGTTCGCGCAGCACATAGGCGCTGGCGCTGCGCCCGCCGCCGTCGAGCGTGCCGTGCATCAGCACCGGCACGCCGAAGCGCTCGAGCAACAGCGCCACCAGCGGCATCAGGTTGGGCTGCTTGCGGGTGCCGTTATAGCTCGGGATCACCACCGGCCGCGGTTTCCCGGCCGGCACTTCGAGACGGTACAGCCGCGCGCAGACGGCGTTGTAGAAACCGATCAACTCTGACACCGATTCGGTTTTCATGCGCAGCGCGAGGGCAATGGCGCCGAGTTCGAGCTCGGGCACGCCGCCGTCGAGCATGGCCGCGTAGATCTGCTCGGCATCCGTGATCGACAAATCGCGCGCGCCATGGGCGCCGCGTCCGATTTCCTTGATGTAGTTGGCGAAATTCATCTTGTCACGCCGCCGGCTCGGCTGGCTGTGCGGACGGTGCACACCAGCGCCGCAGCCAGGTGCAGCGCCTCCCCCTTGGTGCACAGCCTGCCGAAATTCGCCGGGTGTTCGGGATCGCCACGCACGCCGGTAATGGCTCCGCCCGCGGCGGCAATCATCACCCCGCAGCCCACCCCGCAATAACAGCATGTCGATCTGGTCTCGCCCATGCCGCATCATGAGCAATCGCCATGCCAGAAAAAATACTTAGCAAAAACAATGCGATAAGTTTATCTGCCGCGCGCCGGCGCCTGATAGCGGTGCATGGGCGCTTAAGGTTGGTGCAGTGAATGCGCCATGAAATAGCCTGCACCCTATTCTGCGGCACCACCTGCGCCCATTTGACGCTCCCCCGTGCAACCTTCTGTTTCTGTTAAGCTGAGGCTTGCCCAGATGGGGTTTGAAGCGTTTCGCGTAAGCAAAGACGCAAGAAGATACAAAATGCAGCCCGATGGCGCAAACCAGGCGATGGCCCTGGTTGTCGAGGATGACGATCAAATTTCTTATCTGTTGCGGTTTATCCTGGAACGCGAAGGCTACACAGTGGAGATTGCACGCGACGGCCGCCATGCCCAGCGTTTGATTGGAGAGTTGGAGCCACCGGCACTGGTCACGCTGGGCGTGATGCTGCCTTACGTCGATGGTTTCCAGCTGCTCGGCCTGATGCGCGAGAAACCCGCCTGGAAAAACGTGCCGATCCTGATGCTGACGGCGAAATCGCAGGAAAAAGACATCGTGCGCGCGCTCGACGCCGGCGCCAACGACTATATTGTCAAGCCGTTCAAGCCCGACGAATTGCGCGCGCGTATCAAGCGATTGGTAAAACACGAGTCATGACGAGAAACCTGGCAAGCGGCTGCGTCACGATGGCAATGGCCATGACCACGGCCCTTCCTTTCGCCCTTGCCCATGCCGCGGAAAACGCACCGCCGCGGTTGATCCTGGCGCAGGCGGCTACGGCGCCGCAACCATCGCTTGCGGTCGCCCCCCCCGCGGTCGGATTGAAACCGCCGCGCACCGAGGCGGAAATCGGCTTCACTCGCGAAACGTTGAGCAACAACCTGCCCGACTGGAAAAGTGTCTATTTCGAGGCCACACACCGGGTCAGGGACCGCCACACGCTCTATGGCGGGCTGCGCGAGATACAGCGCTTCGGGCTCAACGATACCGAAGTCCACGGCGGTCTTTATTACCCACTCGGCGCGACCTGGACTTCGTTGGTCGAGGCCAGCGTCAGCCCGACGCACGAGGTGATTCCGAGATACTCGCTGTTCGGGCAACTGCAGAAGAGCCTGCCCGGCGGCTGGGGGGTGGGGCTCGGGCTGCGTCATAGCGAATACAGCCAGATTGGCACCAATACCGTATCGCTGCTCGCCGAACGCTACTGGGGTAATTTCCGCGGCGCCTACACGCTGTATTCCGGCCGCCCCGAGGGCGCCTCCTCCGCGTCGAGCCACCGCTTCCAGCTGAGCTACTATTATGACGCCCTGAGCAGCATCGGCCTGTCTTATTCCACGGGCAGGGAAGTGGAAAACGTCGGACCGCCGCGTGGCGTGATCTCGAGCGACGTGCAAAACCTGACGCTGAGCGGCCGCCACTGGTTCGCGCCCAATTGGGCGCTGACGTACGACCTGCTCAACCAGGAGCAGGGCACTTTGTACCACCGGCAAGGGCTGCGGCTTGGCATCCGCCATAGCTTCTAGAGCCTGTCTCAATAATATTCGCGCGATGAATATTATTGAGACAGGCTCTAAGCAACCGCGTCTCCTCCACATGCTGTCGATAGTGCCCGGCGGCAGTCTGGCCCTGCCGTCCCCCTCCGACCCGCTGCTGGCGCTTGTTTTCTGGACCGGTATCGGCGTCATTATTCTCTCGCTGTTCATGCTTGCGACGGTCTTCGCACTGCGTATCGGCCTCGTGCTGAAACAGCGCCGCGAACAGCGATTCATGGCACGTTGGCAGCCGTTGTTTGCCCAGTGCGTGGACAGCGTGCCCGAACGGCTGCCCCCGCTTGCGAAAGCCGATCATTACACTTTCCTCAAGCTATTGAACCACCATCACGAATCGCTGCGGGGAAGCGCCACGCACAATCTCAACCTGCTCGCGATCGCGACTGGCATGAATGTGGTGGTACGCGACATGCTCATGCATGGGAATATGCGCGCGCGCATGATTGCCGTTGCCACGCTCGGCCATCTGGGCGACAAGACGAGATGGAACGAGCTGCGGCTGCTGGTCGACGACCCCTCGCCGCTGCTGTCCCTGGCGGCCATGCGCGCGCTGCTCGAGATCGACGCTGCGGCAACGCTGGCGTGGCTGGTCGCGGTGATCGGCGCGCGCGAGGACTGGCCGCTGGCGAAGGTTGCCGGCATCCTGGAAGAGATCGGTCCCGATCGGGTGACGCTGCCGCTCGTCGCCGCGGCTGAATCCGCAATCGAAAACGCCCCGCACCAGGTACCGCGCCTGCTGCGCCTGCTCCAAGTCGCACATTCCGATCGCGTCGTGCCTGCAGTACGGCGTATTCTGCGGAACACAAACGACGAGCAGGTGATTGTCGCCGGTCTGCGCCTGCTGCGCGACATCGGGATGGTGCGTAGTTTTGCCACCCATCCCAGTTGGATCGTGCGGGTCGGCGCCGCGCGGGCGCTCGGACGCATCGGCATGCCCGAAGACCGCAAGCTGCTGACCAACATGCTCGGCGATCCGAGCTGGTGGGTGCGTTATCATGCCGCGCACGCGCTGGTGGCGCTGCCCTTTGTGCGCATGGATGAACTGCGGAAAATCCGCGCCGTGCTGCCCGACCGCTTCGCCGCGGACATGCTCGGCCAGGTCATTGCGGAACATCAATCCAAATGAATCTTTCGGACTGGATCATGGCGGCCCAGTGGCTGTTTTTGCTGTATTTCATCGGCATCAACAGCGGCTATGTCATGCTCAACCTGCTGTCGCTTGGCAGCCTCAAAAAATACGTCGAAGAACACAGCCTCGACGATCTGCCGCGCAGCTACTCCGGCTTCGAGCCGCCGGTATCGGTGCTGGTCCCGGCCTATAATGAAGAAGCGACCATCGCCACATCGGTACGCTCCATGCTGCAACTCAATTACCCGGAATTCGAGATTATCGTCATCAACGACGGCTCGAAGGACGGCACGCTCGAAGCGTTGCAACGCGAATTCGCTCTGGTACCGTTTCCCGAGGCGTACTGGCAGCGCATCGCCGTCAAAACGGTGCGCGGCATTTACCGCTCGACCCTGCACCCCAGCCTGCGCGTGATCGACAAGGAAAATGGCGGCAAGGCCGACGCCCTCAATACCGGCATCAACGCTTCGCGCTATCCGTTGTTCTGTGGCGTCGACGCCGACTCGATTCTCGAGCGCGAGAGCCTGAAACGGGTGGTCGAGCCATTCCTCGATAATCCACTGACAATCGCTTCCGGCGGCACCGTGCGCATCGCCAATGGCTGCCAGGTGAGCGGCGGCTTCCTGATCAGCGTTGGGCTGCCCAAAAACCCGTTGGCGCTGCTGCAGATCATCGAATACTTGCGGTCGTTTTTGTTCGGGCGGCTCGGCTGGTCGCCGCTCAATGCCGTGCTGATCATTTCCGGAGCATTCGGCGTATTCCGCAAGGAAAGCGTGATCAAGGTCGGGGGCTACCGCAACGACACGGTCGGGGAAGACATGGAGCTGGTGGTGCGCCTGCACCGCTGGCACCGCCTGCAGCGCATTCCCTACCGCATCACGTTCGTGCCCGACCCGGTCTGCTGGACCGAAGCGCCCGAGTCCCTGCGCGTGCTCAAGAACCAGCGCGTGCGCTGGCAGCGCGGCCTGTCCGAGAGTCTGAGCTTAAACCTGAAGCTGTTGTTTCATCCGCGCGGCGGCGCACCGGGATGGATCGCATTTCCGTTTATGGCATTGTTCGAGTGGTTCGGGCCGCTGATCGAGGTCGCCGGCTACGGTTTCATGATTGCGGGTTTCGCTCTCGGCGTGATCTCCACCGAGGCATTCATCGCCTTCATGGTCATCGCATTCGGTTTCGGCTTCATGCTGTCCGTAAGTTCACTGCTGCTCGAGGAACTGTCGTTTCACATTTATCCGAAACCGCGCCAGCTCGCCATACTATTGGTCATGGTGATCGTGGAAAATCTTGGTTATCGTCAACTCAACTCGCTGTGGCGGCTGTGGGGGCTCGTGCGTTGGGCTTTCGGCTCGAAGGGAAACTGGGGCGAAATGACGCGCACGGCGAGCTGGCAAAACAAATCCTGATCAAGGCGCCCACTCAAGCATGCGACCACTTGCCATTTTAATTTTAGGAGTTTGTCGAACCCAAGTCCGACAAACTCCTGGCGTTACTGCGCCCGGTCCCTGACAAGCGGCACGAAACGCACCGCCAGCACTTCACGCCGCGTGAGCCCGCCGTCGGCTTGTTTCACGATCAATAACAATGTCTGGCCGCCCGACGGGCTGCCCACCGGTATCACCAGTCTGCCGCCGGGCTTCAATTGCTCGATCAGTGCCGGCGGCACATCGGGCGCCGCCGCCGTCACCGTGATGGCATCGAAAGGCGCGTGCTCGGCCCAGCCCTGATAACCGTCGCCGATCTTCGTCACCACGTTGCGGTAGCCCAGCGTCCGCAGGCGCTGCGAGGCCTCGCGCCCCAGCGGCTCGACGATCTCTATGGTATAGACTTCACGCACGAGTTCGGCCAGCACCGCGGCCTGATAACCGCAGCCGGTGCCGATCTCGAGCACCTTGTCGGACGGTTTCACGTCCATGAGGTCCGTCATCAGCGCCACGATAAACGGCTGCGAAATAGTCTGGCCGTGTCCGATCGTCAACGGCCGGTTATCGTAGGCATGACGTTCGTCTCCCGGCAATACGAAGCGGTGGCGCGGCACTTTTCGCATTGCAGCCATGGTCCGCTCGCTCAGCGCGGCGCGTCCGGTTTCGAGCCGCGTCTCGCGCGTGAGCTGCGCAATGTCTTCCAGCATCCTGCCGCGCTGGGGCTCAAAAACGTCCCGGGCATCGGCGGTCATCATCCCTCCCGCGACAAAAATCAAGGCGCCGAGCAGTATCTGCCGGCAACGGCGCAGGAAATCCATAAACAAAAGGGGCATACCCATTGCGACCAGTATGCCCCCAGGACCGCCGCCCATGCAAACAGGCAGATGCCGGTTACGCCCGGTCATCCCTTCATGCACCCGCTCATGAACTTCTTGCGCTCGTCGCCTTTGAGTTTTTTGTCGCCGGCTTCCTTGCTGCAAGCTTTCATTTTTTCCTGCTGCGCCTTCTGTTTCTCGCTCGGCTCCTTCTTGGCCGATTTTTCCGCTGCCGGCGCCGCCTTCTTTCCGGCATCCGTGGCCTTGTCCTGCGCCAGCGCCAGCGGCGAGGCCGCCAGCATAAAACATATTGCTGCAATCAACTTTTTCATCTGAACCTCCTGAAATAGTATATGAAACAATGGCTACGCTTTTGCTGCGGTTTCTGTTTCCTTGCGCCGTCAAAAGCCCGTGCACTCTTATAACGCGCGCCGGGCTAGTTGCGCTGACACAACCCGCAGGCGTCCGCCAACAACTCGTAGGACCTGAGCCGGCTGTCATAATCGCCGGTGATGGTGATCACCATCAGTTCGTCGGCCTGATAGGCTTCGCGCAGCTCCAGCAGCTTCGTTCGCACCGCATCCGGTGTGCCGACCACGAGCCGGCGACGCTGGGAAGCGATGCGTCGGCGGTCGGCTTCGGTATAGGGATAATTCGCCGCCTCTTCATGATTCGGCACCGGGGCATTGACGCCGTAATCCATGTTGAGACGCCGCAAATCTATGCTCATCGCCAACCGTTCCGCCTCCCCACTGGTTTCGGCGCAGATGACGAATACGCACAGCAGCGCATGCGGCACGGGTTCGCGTTGCGACGGCTGATACTTGCTGCGGTAA
>CAYIRZ010000098.1:0-9322 GCA_964365845.1 uncultured Streptomycetaceae bacterium | reverse complement strand
AACTGCATCCCACATTGCCCCGTCGCACACGTGGATATTATTGAGACAGGCTCTACATGACAAAGAAAAAACTCACTCATTTCGACGCGGGCGGACAAGCGCACATGGTTGACGTCGCGGCCAAGGCGGAAACCCACCGCGTCGCGCGCGCCAGCGGACGCATCCGCATGCTGCCGGAAACGCTCCGGCAGATTCTCGCCGGCTCCGCCAAGAAGGGCGATGTGCTGGGCGTGGCACGCCTCGCCGCAATCCAGGGGGCAAAACGCACCTCGGAACTCATCCCGCTCTGCCACCCGCTCGCCCTGACCCGGGTTGATATCGAATTTAAAATCGATCGAAAAACTACTGCGGTCGGGTGCCTCGCGACTGTCGAAACCGTGGGGCGCACTGGCGTCGAAATGGAGGCGCTCACCGCGGTAGCGGCAGGCCTGCTTACGATTTACGACATGTGTAAGGCGATCGACCGCGGCATGCGTCTGGAGCATATCGGATTGCTTGAAAAAAAGGGAGGGAAATCAGGACATTGGGTCGCCAAATCCACAAATACGGCGAAATAAGCGCGGCCCTTCGCGAGCGTGGTGTCTACGCACGCGGCCGGCAAACTAGAATTTTCTTATAGGCTCATAAAAACCCCGCGTATGGACAGGTTTTTCGATCTTGTTTAGCATGGGGAATAAATAATTGAAAAAACAGGTAAGTATCAGTAAGCAGAAGAGCGGCAGCCAGCGGCGGCCAGGTATTCATCAAATCATCACCACCAAGGAGTTTTCATGAACGTATTACGCAGAAGCTTTCTCAAGCTGACCGCGGGCGCGGGCGCGCTGACAGCCGCCGCCGCTACCGGGCTCGTCACCAGCGGGCAAGCCTGGGCCGCGAACTGGAACAAGTCCGCATTCGAGTCGAAAGCGGTGGCCGACGCGCTGAAAGGCCTGGGCGCATCGAACCTCATCGAGAGCAAGGATATTGTGATCACGGCGCCGGACATCGCCGAGAATGGGGCGGTGGTACCGGTTGCAGTCACCAGCAAGATCCCCAACACGCAAAGCATTTCGATTATTGCCGAGAAAAACCCTTTCCCGCTGGCCGCGTCTTTCGACATAACCGGCGGCGGCGAGGGCTACGTTTCGACCCGCGTGAAAATGGGCCAGACTTCCAATGTGCGCGCGGTAGTCAAGGCCGACGGCAAATTCTATACGGCAGTCAAGGAAATCAAAATCACGGTCGGTGGTTGCGGCTGATCCCCTGCAGGAGTTTGTCGGACTTAGCTCCGACAAACTCCTGAAAGATAACAAGGAAAGGAACCCAGAATGGCCGAACCCATGAAAATCCGCGCGACGTTGCAGGGTGACGTCGCCGACGTCCGGATCCTGATGCTGCACCCGATGGAAACCGGGCAACGCAAAGATGCCAAGGGCGAAATCATCCCTGTACATTTCATCCAGAGTGTCATCGTCACTCACAACGGCAAGACCGTGCTCGACGCGCAGTGGAGCCAGGCAATCTCGCGTAACCCGTTCCTGGGTCTGCGCGTCAAGGGCGCCAAGGCCGGCGACAAGATTTCCGTCACCTGGACCGACAATAAAGGCGACAAACGGACCGACGAAGTCACGGTGGCCGCGGCCTCTTAGCAGCCGCGGGTTTCGATTTCAGCAATAAAAAACCAGGAGGAGGAAGTTATGCTGAAGCTGCGAGGCGGGATAGCCGCAATCGTTTTCATTGGTTTGAGCGGCAGCAGCCACGCTGCCGATCCGCTGGCCGTGGGACGCCAGATGCTCGCCGAGGACAACCCCGGGGATCTGTGGGTACTGCGCGGCGAAAAACTGTTCCATGAAAAGCGCGGCCCGAAGCAGGCATCGCTTGAAAAATGCGACCTCGGGCTCGGACCGGGCAAGGTGGAAGGCGCGTTCGCTCAACTGCCGCGTTATTTTCCGGACACCGACAAGGTGCAGGACCTGGAATCGCGCCTTCTGACCTGCATGGTCGAGCTTCAGGGATTCAAGCGCGAAGACATCGTCAAGACCCGCTTCGGCAACCTTGACCGCATGTCCGACATGGAGGCGCTGGTCAGTTTCATCGGAGCCAAGTCCAACGGCATGAAGCTGAGTGTAAGCCTGAGCCATCAGAAAGAATATGACATGTTCAAGGCGGGCGAATACCTATTCCACCGCCGCAACGGCCCGCTCGATTTCTCCTGCGCCACCTGCCACTCGGAAGATGGTAAACGCATCCGCCTGCAGGATCTGCCGAACATGGCTGACAAAAAGCAAATGCAGGCGGTGGTGGCCACCGCCTGGCCCGCCTATCGTGGCACGCATAGCACGGTGCGTACCATGCAGCACCGGCTCTATGACTGCAACTGGCAGATGCGCCTGCCCGATCTGGGTTATGCGTCGGACATGTCGGTGGCGCTCACCACCTATCTGAACCGCTCTGGAAACGGCGGGGTTATCCAGTTGCCGGGCGTGCGGCGTTGAGAGGAAGAATAAACATGAAAACAATGAAAATCGCATTGCTGTGCACGCTTGTCGTGGTGGCGCTGGGTTGCGCCTCCTTTCCCGACCAACCCACGACGCAGAAGATTGCGGAACAGATGGTCAGCGAGGCTTATCCCGGCATGCCCGAATCGCTGACCAAGCGCGCGCAGCGGGACAAAGCGCAGCAGATTTGCAGCAAGATCGGCGACGCCCGGATCTCCCAGCAGGAGGCGGCGGAGGTCACGCAGGCTTCGCGCACAGCGATCAAGTACCCGGCTTCCGGAAAACTGACGGGTGACTGGAAAGTCGGCGCAAAACTCGCCTATGATGGCGGCGGCTCGCGTATCGTCGGCGGCAAGATCGAGGCGCGCAAAGAAAATGGCGCGAGCTGCTCCAACTGCCATGCGCTCGACCCCAGAGAGGTGAATGTGGGCAACATCGGGCCGAGTCTCACCGGCTACGGTGCGCAGCGCGGCGATTCCGATGCCGCGGCGAAATACACCTACGAGAAAATCTACAATGCCTGGGCCTATTTCCCATGCTCCAACATGCCACGCATGGGGCATAACGGCTTTCTGACGCCCGAGCAGATTACCCATGTGGTCGCGTATCTGGTCGATCCCGAGTCTCCGGTCAACAAGAAGTAGCCAAACCTAAAACAGGGCATGATGCCGGGAGGCTTGGGCAACCAAGCCTCTTTTTTTCAGGGTTATACGATTATGAGCATGTCACGACGCGAATTTCTGCAGATGCTGGCGGTAGCGGCAGGCTCCGGCTTCGCCTTGGACAGTGATAAGGTTTGGTCGGCAAACCAGGTCAACGGCTTGTACGATCTGCACAAGTTCGGCAATAACGTGACGCTGATGCATTTCACCGACTGCCACGCGCAGTTGCAGCCGATTTATTTCCGCGAGCCCGATGTCAATCTGGGCATGAACGAAAGCAGGGGCAAGCCGCCGCACCTGGTCGGCGAAGCGCTGCTCAAGCATTTCAATATCAGTCCCAATTCCCGCCTCGCTCATGCTTTTACTTATCTTGACTTCGAAAAGGCCGCGCGCACCTACGGCAAGATCGGCGGCTTTGCGCATCTGGCAACCCTGGTCAAGCGCGTGCGCGCGCAGCGTCCCGGCGCGCTGCTGCTTGACGGCGGTGACAGCTGGCAGGGCACGGCAACAGCGCTGTGGACCCATGGCCAGGACATGATCGACGCCTCCCGGCTGTTGGGAGTGGATATCATGACCGGCCATTGGGAATTCACCTATGGCGCGGAACGCGTGAAGGAAGTCATCGCCAAGGACTTCGCCGGCAAAGTCGAGTTTTTGGCGCAGAACGTCAAGACCACGGATTTTGGCGACCCCGTGTTCAAGCCTTACGTGATCCGTGAAATCAACGGCGTGCCCATCGCGATCATCGGCCAGGCCTTCCCCTACACCCCGATCGCCAACCCGCGCTACAAGGTGCCTGACTGGACCTTCGGCATTCAGGAGGAGGACCTGCAGAAAACCGTTAACGCCGCGCGCGCCAAAGGCGCCCAGGCGGTGGTGCTGTTGTCGCATAACGGCATGGATGTCGACCTCAAGCTGGCCTCGCGCGTCACCGGCATCGATGCCATCCTCGGCGGCCATACTCACGACGCGATACCCGATCCGGTGGTGGTAAAAAACCCCGGTGGCGCGACGCTCGTGACCAACGCCGGCTCCAATGGCAAGTTTCTCGCCGTGCTTGATCTCGATGTGCGCGGCGGCGGGGTCAAAGGCTATCAGTACCGCTTGCTGCCGGTGTTCGCCAATCTGCTCGAAGCCGACAGGGAAATGACGGCGCTGATCAGGAAAAGCCGCGCGCCGTACGAGAAAAAACTCGCCGAGAAACTCGCCTTAAGCGAAGGTCTGCTTTACCGCCGCGGCAACTTCAACGGCACGTTCGACCAGCTCATTCTCGATGCATTGATGGAAGTCAAAGGCGCGGAGATCGCCTTCAGCCCGGGCTTTCGCTGGGGCACGACCATACTGCCCAACCAGACCATCACCCTGGAGCACGTGATGGACCAGACGGCGATCACCTATCCCTACACCACCGTTACCGAGATGACCGGCGAAACCATCAAGACCGTTCTGGAAGATGTCTGCGACAACCTGTTCAACCCCGACCCCTACTATCAGCAGGGCGGCGACATGGTGCGCGTTGGCGGCATGCAATATACCTGCGACCCGCGGCAGAAAATCGGCAGCCGTATCAGCAACATGACACTCAAGGGCAAGGCTATCGAAGCCGACAAGAAATACAAGCTGGCAAGCTGGGCGCCGGTCGCTGAAGGTGCATCCGGCGAACCGGTGTGGGAAGTGGTAACTCAATACCTGCGCGACAAGAAGGTGATCCACGCGCCCAAGCTCAACCGGCCGACGTTGATCGGAGTCGAGGGCAACCCCGGCATTGCCTGATTACATGACCGGCGGGCGGTACGGCCCGAGCGCCGCCCATTGCAGCAGGCTGTTGTGGGGATGTGCGGCAATGTCGTTGCAGGGTCATGCTCTGGAAATGCCCGAAGAAGCGGAGATTGAAAAAAAAGACCCCGGACATCGCCGGGGCCTTTCCTCAGACGTAATAAAACTCGATTAGTTGGCGAAACCGGTCGTTGCCTTGGTGCAGCCGGCGCCCGCGGTGGTCACCGCGGCCCAACTGATCTTGTTCGTGTCGGTGGTGGTGTCGGGCGTAACTGTGACGACACATGACCCCACCGTGGCGGTACCCGTTACGACGATGGCTGCCGTAGCGGCCGTCAGGGTCACCGAAGCCAGATCAGTTGTTGCCGTCGGCAAGCCAGGATAACCGACGACCGTTGTCAGCTCGCCCACCGTATCGCAGGAGGCGACAACACCGGCACTGTTTTGGAGGCATTCGGCAATCGCCAGCTTGAGCGGTGCAATCGTAGTGATATTGCCGGCCCATTTGGAGCGGGTGATGTAATCCTGATACTGCGGAATGGCGATGGCTGCCAGAATGCCGATGATCGCAACCACGATCATCAGTTCGATCAGGGTAAAGCCCCGTTGCATCTTCTTCATGGAAATCTCTCCTGAGAGTTAATGGAAACACAAACTTTCGTTTGCGCTGCTTACCATTAAGCAAACTCGATGCCAGCTCGGCATGAAATATATTATCCTTGTTTATCAATATGTTATTGAATAAATTGGGGCGCCAGAAATAATTGTCTTTAATTTCAATGTGCTGCCACTCCTTTGCATCAATCTTCAGCGTTTAAACCCTTCTTCTGGTCGAGTTGGTTCAGCAAACATGACTTTTTTCACACCACAAACATGATTCCGTCATAAAACTGTGTCGCCTAGTGTGCTGTCCCGTAAGACAAAGTGTCGCCAAAGGATTGGCGACCTACAGATATGCGAATTATTTATGGTGCAGCACACTAGATGGGCAGAATGTGACGCTTTCCGTCACTTGCTCGCCGCAGGTGCATCCGCCACCGCGAGCATGCGATCACGCTCATTGCGCCATGCCGCGGCATGCTCGCAATCCCGGTATGCGTCGAAGTAGGGCCCGCCCAGCGTGTAGTGCACCAGCGCCGCATCCTGGCGCGGCGCGTTGTAGCCGACGAGGTGATTCCAGCGGTCGGGCAGCGCGCCGATCAGTGCGTCGTTTTCCAGCCATTTGAACTGATGCAGTTCGAGGCCGGACGCGGTATTCACGTATTCCGGCGACAGCGCCTTGCATTTGGCGTTGTTGAACAGCATCACACTCGACCAGTTCTTTTTTTCGTACTTGCTCTGCGGCTCGCCGAGAAACTTGGTGGTCTCCTTGGGCACGTGGTCGTGCTTGACCACCATCACCGCATAACGGTCGTCGCGCAGCTTGAACAAGCTGGCAATGTCGTCCAGCATCAGCATGTCGCAATCCATGAACACCGACCAGCCCGTATAGTTGGACAGATAAGGCGTGAGAAAACGCGAGAACGAGAAATCCGTGCTCTGCAGCGGATGACGCTCGCGTGTCAGTGCCTGTTTGAGCTGACCCAGCATCAAGGGAGCAATGGTGACCGGTTCGGAAGCGCGCATATGGATGCTGTGGGCAAGCACGCTGAACGCCACGGTCTCGCGCGAATCGTAGCCGATAAAAACGTTGATCATGATTAATTACCTGTTTTCCACTCAGTGATTTTAGAACCGTAACAACATTTGATAGTACCCGGGAAATCCCGGTCGCGCCGTTCAGCGCGCCGGTGGCGCAACATAACCCGGGATTTTAGCGAGATCAACGCTGTCGATCTGCTCCGGGTCAAGAAACTGCCTGGCGTACTTCTCGTAGACCTTGTCCCACATGAACACGTCGAAAAGATCCGGATCGACGTGACCTCCCAGTTTGAGTTTTCCAAGTATCGTCAGCGACTCGGTCAGCGTCTTGCCCTTTTTGTAAGGCCGGTCTTTGGCGGTCAAGGCCTCGAAGATGTCGGCAATGCCCATGCAACGGGCCTGAACCGACATCTGCTCCCGCGTGAGGCCCCGGGGATAACCCTTGCCGTCCATGCGCTCGTGATGACCGCCCGCGTATTCGGGTACGTGGGTCAGGTGCTTGGGCCACGGCAGCGCTTCCAGCATCTGGATCGTCACTTCGATGTGGTGATTGATAATTTTGCGTTCCGCGGGCGTCAGCGTGCCGGCGCGTATCGTCAGATTCCTGATTTCGTCCTCGGAGAGAAAATCGACTGTTTTGCCGGTGGGGTCGCGCCACGGATACTTCCCGGCAATGACGCGCACGCGCTCCTGATCCGCTTCGCTCATCGCCTCGCCGCCGACGTTGACACGGCGCAGGAATTCTCGATCGCCGTCGATTTCCCCGAGTTTCTTTCGCATATCGCCGCCCCCGCCGCTGCGCAATGCCGCGAGTTCCGCGTCGCGCTTGGCCACCTCGAATCGGGTATCGATTAAATCGATGCGATCGAACAGGGTCTGCAGCTTGGTTGCCTTGTCGACGACGTGTACTGGCGTCGTCACCTTGCCGCAGTCATGCAGCAAGCCGGCGATCTTGAGCTCGTAGCGGTCGCGATCGCTCATGGTGAAATCCCTGAGCGGGCCGACCCGGCAATGGTTGACCGCCTCGGCAAGCATCATGGTTAGCACCGGCACGCGTTCGCAATGTCCCCCGGTATAGGGGGATTTGTCGTCGATCGCGGTGTTGATCAGGCTGATGAAGGACTCGAACAGCGTTTCGAGATGGTTGATCAGCAAGCGGTTGGTGAGCGCGATCGCGGCCTGCGAGGCCAGCGCTTCGGCAAGCTGCTCATCGGCGTCGGAAAAGGGCGCGACCTCACCGGTCGACGGGCGCTTGGCGTTGATCAGCTGCAGCACGCCGATGATCTCGTTCTCGTGATTTTTCATCGGCACCGTCAGGAACGACCGTGAGCGGTAACCGGTTTTCTTGTCGAATTGCCTGGTGCCCGAGAAATCGAAGCCTTCCTCGGTATAGGCGTCGGCAATATTGACCGGCTTGTCGTGGTGCACGGCATAGGCCGCCACCATCGAATTGACCGGTTTGCCATCCTGGCCGTAGAGGTTAACCGGATAAAACGGTATCTCGACGCCGCTGGTACCGCCCATCGCAATGCCGAGCGTGTCGTTATGCATGATCTCGAACTTGAGTGTCCGCTCCTCGGTCATGCGGTAAAGCGTTCCGCCGTCGGCATGAGTGATGCTCTTGGCCGCGACCAGAATGGCCTCGAGCAGCTTGTTGATGTCGCGTTCTTTGGAGAGCGCGACGCCAATGTCCAGCAGCTGCTCAAGCCGATGGAGCAGATCGCTGGAATCCAGAGGCCCTTGCGTCTGGCTCATGGCCGATCCATGCGCGCGGTTACTTGATACAAACTGCGCGCACCTGCTTGATATCGGTGTTTCCCATCAGGACTTTTTCGATACCGTCCTGCTTCAGGGTGCGCATGCCGTTCTCGATCGCGGTCGCCAACATCTGCGCCACGCGGGCATGCTCCTGGATGTTCTTCTTGATTATGTCCGTGCCCATCAGCAGTTCGTGCAGACCGCAGCGTCCCTTGTAGCCGGTGTTGCCGCAGACTTCGCAGCCTTTCGCCTTGTAAAGTATGAACTCGCCCTTGTCGTTGGCAAAGCTCTGCCGCCATTCCTGCTCCAGATTCGCGCGCTCGCCCTGCGGGTCTTTTTTCCAAGCCTCGGTATTCTGCAGCTCGAGCGCATATTCGTCCATCAGCAGCCGGATATCCTCGTCGCTGGCGACTTGAGCCTCCTTGCATTTGCCACACAGTCGCTTGGCGAGACGCTGCGCTAGGATGCCGAGCAGCGCGTCGGCGAAGTTGAACGGATCCATGCCCATGTCGAGCAGCCGGATGATCGATTCCGGCGCGCTGTTGGTATGCAGCGTGGCGAATACCAGGTGACCGGTAAGCGAGGCTTCGATGCCGGTCGACACCGTTTCCTTGTCCCGCATCTCGCCCACCATGATGATGTCCGGATCAGCGCGCAGGAACGCTCTCATGGCCACCGCAAATGTCAGCCCGGCCTTGGGGTTCATCTGCACCTGACGCAGTCCCCGTTGCGTGATCTCGACCGGGTCTTCCGCCGTCCAGATTTTCGTATCCGGCGTATTAAGATAGCCCAGCACGGAGTGCAGTGTCGTCGTCTTGCCTGAACCCGTCGGTCCGCACACAAAAAACAGTCCGTATGGCTTCTCGATCGCCTCCTTGCACATCTGGAGATTGCGCGGGGAGAGGCCCAGCTTGTCGAGCGGGATCGGCTCGCCGGCGGCGAGAATACGCATCACGATGTCTTCCACTCCGCCTGCCGAAGGGATGGTCGCCACCCGCAGCTCGATAT
>CAYIRZ010000097.1:0-9335 GCA_964365845.1 uncultured Streptomycetaceae bacterium | reverse complement strand
CACCCAGCGGTGCAGCTCGTTGAACAGCTCCGCCTGCAGTATCCACTTGTCCTTCAGGCTGCGGCCGCCGAGGCGGTTGATGCGGTACCTGAGCGGGCTGTCGCCCTCGGTGTAGAGGTCTTCCCCCATGCGCGCCGCGAAGCGCTTGTCGGGATCGGCCCACGACACGCGCTCGTACAAGTCCACCAGGTGGCTTTTGTTGATGCGGGTCGGGGTCGAATTGATGATGACGAACATCTCGGCCGCGAAGTCCTCGCTGCGCCCGTCGAAGATCACGCACGGCACGTTGATGCTGCTCGCCTCCGTCGGATGCTCTTTCAGGTAAAAGTTCAGGGCCGCCAGCCGGTGCTGGCCGTCGATGATCAGATATTTTTCATCCGGCTCCTGCAGGTGGCCAATGTTTTCCTGGCCGCTGAGCGCGGCAAAGCGCAATGTTTCCGCGGTAAAAAGCAGCACGGTGCCGGGGATCGGCGGCTGGCTCACCGCCATTTCGTAAAAATTCTTGAGCGCGCGCACCTTGGCGCGCGAGATCTGGCGCTGAAAGGCCTGGTCGGTGTGCTCGACACGCGCGATGAACTGCGCGATTTCGTCGTTCTGCGGGACCGTCTGCGGTGCAATCTGCTCGCCTTCGCCATAGAAGCGGCTGATGAAACGCACCTTGCTCAAGACCTCCCCGGCAGGACAACTCGCGAAATAGAAGATGCCGTCCTTCTGGCGTATCCGTGTTGCAAGCATAGTGCTCCCACCCTTCTTTCTTTATGAGTTCGAACCGCGTTTCCCCAGCGGGGAAACCCTGACATTCTAGCCTTCGTTCCGGGATAACGCGAGAAACACGGACAGATCGTCAGGGTGCGCTGCAACAAGGCGGCGCCGGGAAGGGGAGCGCTTTATGCCCGTAGCATCAAAACCGCCGGCCGCCGGCCGGCTACGCTCCGAAGCAGGGCCGGTTTATGCTCCCAATGTGTTGCATGTTCTGGATGCCCGCCTCCGCGGGCATGACGGCGAGGGTTTGTTCGCCTCTCGCCTCTCGCCTTACTTGAGTTGATACGCCGGGTCCTGGGTCAGATAACGGATCAGTCCCAGGCCCTGCAGCCCGGGTTGCGGCGGATGGGTTGGAGCGGCGGCGAGCAGCAGACGCTCCATTGCATCAGCGTCTTAATTTTTCAATGTAAACAAGAAGTTATTAACTACGGAATTTCAGCGCCTGCGGTTTTGCCGATAGATCTCGCGATCGGCCTGATCGATATCGCGACGCAAATCGCGGCGTTCCTCATCCGTGAGCCTGTGGTTCCGGCGCTCCTCGCGTTCCGGCGGCGCGCGGCGTTCGCGGCGCATTTCGCGCTGCGCGGGTTCGCGCGATTGCGCGCCCTGCCCTTGCGCCTGCGGCCAGGGACCGAACCCGCGCGACTGCGCAGCCGCGGGTTGCGACAGTACTGCCATCACCACCACGAACACACCGAGCAACGCTTTCATCTACCGCTCCTTGAAGTCAATCAGCAGTCGCCTATGTCAACTCCTTGATATTTCGGCTCCCCTGCGGATCAATTCTATTTGTCGCACCGCCGGCCATGTATCATCACCGGCTCGCAGTAGATTAACGCATCAGGCGGCGATACTCATTGCGTGGATGGCGATTTTTGTAACAATTTGTTTCAGGTGCGGCGCAGGCAACAAAGTCTTACAAAAATGTGGAATGAATACAGATAAATAGATAGGATCGCCGGATGGCTGAACTGAAGACGAAAATACTCATTGTCGATGACGACGCGCGCCTGCGCGATCTGCTCAACCGCTATCTCACCGAGCAGGGCTTCAGCGTACGCGCCGTAACCGACGGCAACGACATGAACCGCCAGCTCACCCGCGAGCGCTACGATCTGATGGTGCTTGACCTGATGCTGCCGGGAGAGGACGGGCTTTCCATCTGCCGGCGGCTGCGCGGCGCCAACGACAACATGCCCATCATCATGCTTACCGCCAAGGGGGATGACGTCGACCGCATCGTCGGGCTCGAAGTCGGCGCTGACGACTACCTGCCCAAGCCCTTCAATCCCCGCGAACTGGTGGCACGCATCCAGGCGGTGCTGCGGCGGCGCCCGGCACCCCCGCCGCCGGGTGCGCCGAGCGGTGAAGTCGAGATCGTCGAATTCGGCCCGTTCCGCTTCAACCTTGCCACGCGCAGCCTGGCCCGGAACGAAGAGGATGTGCCGCTCACTTCCGGCGAATTCGCACTGCTCAAGGTTCTGGTGCAGCACCCGCGCACGCCGCTGTCGCGCGACAAGCTGATGGAGCTCGCGCGCGGCCGCGAATTCGGCGCGTTCGACCGCAGCATCGACGTGCAGGTATCGCGCCTGCGCCGTCTGATCGAGCCCGACCCGGCCAAGCCGGTCTTCATCCAGACGGTGTGGGGTTTCGGTTACGTGTTCATTCCCGATGGTAAGCCGTCAGCGGTGAGCCGTGTGCAGTAACTGCGCCGTGAATCGCGACATCCGCATGATGTTTTTCGCCGCTTACCGCTTGCCGCTCACCGCTTACCGCTCACGGCTTACGGCTTACCAACCATGACTCTGTGGCCGCGCTCGCTGCTGTGGCGCAGCGTGCTACTGATCGCGCTGCTGCTGATCGTGGCGCATCTCGCCTGGTTGCAGATATTCCAGGTATCGGAACGCGGGCCGCGCGCGCATCAGTTCGCGCAGCAGATCGTCAGCGTGATCAATCTCACGCGGGCGGCACTGATTACCGCTCAGTCCGACAAGCGCCTCGCTCTGCTGCGCGAACTGTCGCAGCGTGAAGACATCCAGGTCTATCCCGCCGAATCCGGCGAAACGGTATCTCCTCTGCCCGACCGCCCCATCCCACGCCTGGTCGCGGCCGAGCTGCGCCAGCGCCTCGGGCCGGAGACCCGGCTCGCCTTCGCCCGTAACGGCATCCGCGGCGTGTGGGTGAGCTTCAAAATAGACGACACCGATGAATACTGGGTAATGCTGCCGCGCTCGCGGCTGGAGCGCAACGAACCCCTGCGCTGGATCGGCCTGGGCGTGCTGGTGCTGCTGCTGGCGCTCGCCGGCGCCTATCTGATCGTGGCACGGATCAATCGCCCGTTGCGCGAACTCACGCGCGCCGCCGGCCAGATGGGACAAGGCAAAATGCCGCCGCCGGTGGAAGAGTCGGGGCCATCGGAAATCCGCACGCTCTCCCATGCGTTCAACCAGATGGCGGCGGATTTGAAGCGGCTCGATGATGAGCGCGCGCTGCTGCTGGCTGGCGTCTCGCACGACCTGCGCACGCCGCTCGCGCGCATCCGGCTCGGCCTCGAAATGCTCGACGACAAAGGCGACGCCGCGCTCAAGGCCGGCATGGTGCAGGACATCGGGGACATCGATGCCGCGATCAACCAGTTTCTCGATTTTGCACGCAGCACCGAGGCCGAGCCCGCGGTCGCCGGCGGCGATCTCAATGCCCTCATCGGAAGCGTGGCGGAACGTTACGCGCGGTCCGGCAGGCCGCTCAGCATCGAGCTTGCGCCGCTGCCGCTGCTGCCGCTGCGGCCGCGCGCGATGCAGCGCCTGCTCGCCAACCTGATCGAGAACGCGCTGCGCCACGGCGGCGCGGAAGCACGGGTCATTACCGGAAAAACCGAAGGCGGCGTGTTCGTGGAAGTGCTGGACCGCGGTCCG
Source organism: uncultured Streptomycetaceae bacterium (assembly GCA_964365845.1). Taxonomy (GTDB): domain Bacteria; phylum Pseudomonadota; class Gammaproteobacteria; order Burkholderiales; family SG8-41; genus CAKKQX01. Next base: position 5,658 of record CAYIRZ010000097.1, on the reverse strand, counting down.
GGAATACCCGCGGATCAGGCCGAGCGCATACTGCAGCCGTTCACGCGCCTTGACGCCGCGCGCGGCGGCGCGGGCACCGGCCTCGGGCTCGCCATCGTCGACCGCATCGCGCGCATGCACGGCGGCATGGTGGCGCTCATGCCGCGCGAGGGCGGCGGCCTGCGCGCGCGGGTCGAACTGCCGCTCGCCACCGAGATGAAAAAACAAAAAACTTAATATTGAAAAGAAGCCTCGGCGACTCAATCACCGTTGATCTTGCCTGCGCCCAGCGGCCAGCGCTGTATCGCTTCGTACACGGACGCGTTATCGCGGTGCAGCGACTGCACCAGCGCGAAATCGGCGATACGCCAGGGGATGTCGGCGACGGTCTGCGCCGCCGGTGCGCGGCGCGCATCTCGCAGCAGCGTGATATGCGGAGCATACGGCCGTTCATCGAAACGAAAATCACCAGCCTTGAGTGCGCTTTCGAGATCCGCAACCAGCATCTGCATCGCATCGGGACATTCTTTCGGACCGGCCCACACGATGCGGTTGTGGCGCCAATAGTTGACAGTGGCTATCGCCAGTTCAAAGCGCTGCGCAACGATTCCTTCCGCCAGCGCGCGCAGGTCCGGAATCCAGCTGGCCGCGACGTCGCCGAGAAACACCAGTGTCAGATGGATGTTGCGGGTGAGCATGACCCGTCCGCCGCATTCCTGATGCAAAGCCTGGGCGAGCCGGCCCAGCGCAGCGCGCGGCGCGGCATCCGGCCACAGCGCGAAAAACAGACGCGCGGTTTCGTCCGCGGCCGTTGGCCGCGGACCTATCCGTTCGGCCTGCCGTCCGCGCTCGCCCATGTGATGAGCGCAATCGCTTCCGCCGCAATGCCCTCGCCCCGCCCGACGAAGCCGAGCTGTTCGGTGGTTTTGGCCTTGATGTTGACGTCGCCAACCGGGATGCCGAGGTCGGCCGCAATGTTCTCGCGCATGCCGGCGATATACGGCGCCATTTTCGGTTCCTGCGCGATGATCGTGGCATCGATATTGACCACGCCCGACGCATGGCGCTTGAGCATTCCCGCGACTTCGCGCAGCAGCTTGCGGCTGTCGATGCCCTGGTAGTGCGCATCGCTGTCCGGGAAATGCCTGCCGATATCGCCCAGCGCCGCGGCACCCAGCAGCGCGTCGCACACGGCGTGCAGCAGTACATCGGCATCGGAGTGGCCGGCAAGGCCTTTCCCATAGGGAATCTCAACGCCGCCGATGATCAGCTTGCGCCCGGCAACCAGCGCGTGCGCGTCAAACCCTTGTCCAATTCTCATGACGACCCCAGCTTGGCCACAGAGTTCACAGAGGACACAGAGCCAGCAAAATCCAAAAATGCACCTCTGTGAACTCTGTGACCTCTGTGGCTGAAGTTTTTGCCGTTCATCTCCCCCCCTTGATTATCAACTCCGCCAGAGCGAGGTCCTCAGGATACGTCACCTTCAGGTTTCGCGCATCGCCTCTTACCAGCCGGGGCCTCAAACCGAGATGCTCGATCGCGCTCGCCTCGTCGGTCACGACGGCAGGGTTGGTCATACGCAACGCTTCGACCAGCAGGCGGTAGCGGAACATCTGCGGCGTCTGCGCCTGCCACAGATTTTCGCGCGACTCGGTCTGCATCACCTCCGCCTCGCGGTTGGCGCGTTTCAGTGTATCGGCGACCGGCACCGCCAGCAGGCCGCCGGTCTCATCATCTCCCAGTTCGTCGATCAGGCGCCCCAGTTCGACCGCGCCGAGACAAGGCCGTGCCGCGTCATGCACCAGCACCCAGTCGGAAGCGGCAATCGCGTCGCACGCAGCGAGCAGGCCGTTGAATACGCTCGCCGCCCGGGTCTCCCCGCCGCAATACAGCGGCTCGAGTTTCCCGGAAAACGCGCTCCAGTCGAAATGCGCGAACCGAAGGTCGCCCTGCGCCAGTACCACGAACACCTGTTCGATGCGCGGATGCGCGGCGAGCCTGCGCACGGCGTGGTAGAGCAACGGCCGTCCCGCGAGCTCAAGATACTGCTTGGGCAGACTGTCTCCCATGCGGGAACCTGCGCCCGCCGCGGGAATCAGGGCATGGTAGCGCGCCATCGCGACTCTCTAAATTGAGGGATTATCCGGATGGCGCGCCACCGCGGCAAGCGCGCCGTTCGGTGCGGCGGCAGCACCACCGCGCCTTTCAACCTTGATCTACGTCAACCCGGGGACGATGGGCGCGTCGCATACTGATCCGGCATATGAAAAAAACCGTGATTCCGGAAATACCGCCCGAGCTTGAGGTGGCACGCATTCTCGGGCGGCCGGATGGATTCTACTGGCAGGACCTGGAAACCGCAGCAGTCCACGGGCCGTTCCCGACGCATGTCGAGGCGGTCAGCGACATGAAGTGCAGCACCGAGACGCAGATCGACGCGAATGAAATGCTGCGCCAGGCGGAAGAGGAGATCGGCATCGCCGACTGGATCGATCCGGAAACCGGCGAACCCGCCGAAGAACAGGCGCCGCACATCGACGACGAGGAGCACTGAACGGGCTGTTGCACGCACGGGCGCAGAACAGTCCGCTATGGCGCACCCCGTGCGGTCAGGACTTCGCCGCGTCGCGCTCCCAGTGCACGCGCAGCAGATTTTCCCCCGCGTTGTAATGGAATTCGAGTTCGCCCTGATAAGCGTGCTCCAGCGCTTCGCCTACGCCGCGTGCGAGGTGAATATCGGTGGTGGTGATCATCACGCCCCCGTCGTGGTCGACGATGGCGATGATGCGCTCCAGCGGATGCTCGGCCTTCGCCTTCTCCGCCTGGTTGCGGACGAGGTGCAGGATCTCGTCGCGATGCTGCGCCAGGAACCCGCCGGCCAGCGTCACGTATCCTGCCGGACACTGGTCATGAACCCTGTGGCATGCCGGACACAGCTGCTCGTGCGGCTGGTCAGGCCGCTGCAGCCATTGCCAGCGGCCCTTGTGGTAGACGACGCCGCACGTCGGGCAGACCGTGGGCTCGGGCAGTTTGCCCTTGGCCTTGTAGGTATCGTGAACGCGCTCCTGGAACGCGCTTTTGGGGAGTTTGTCCCGCTGCACGGAACGAAAGCCGGTGCGGAAATCAGTGGGTCCTGTCATGGCATGCTCCTGAATAAACGCGCAAAAAACGACGTAGATGCCGCCGGTCGCAGCACACTCATGACGGGCGGTAATCCAAAGGCCAGTAGCGCTGCAGATAATCGATCACGTCCAGGTCGAAATCGTGCGAGCGGTAGATCCACACCGGCTGACTCTTGTCGAACTTGCCGAGACGCTTGCTCCGGATGTTGACGTGCTGCAGCGGCAGCCGGAGTTCCTCGTATACCTTGCGCTCGGCTTCGGCGCTGGCATCGTCCTCGAAAAACAGCCATTCCGTGACGAACATTCCCTGCACCCGGTCGAGTTCATGGCACACTTCTTCCTCGACCGGGACCGGTTTGTCGAGCACCGGCTCACGGGCCGAGTAGAGGAGCTTCCAGCCGCCGTAGAGGTCCGTGCCCCCGGTTGCGTAAAACCGCGTCGGCTTGGTGCTGAAGAACTTCTCGAGCTTGAAATAGGCCGAGTGATATTCATAACCGCACGCGCCCGTCCACCACCCGACGACATCCGTGTCACGCTCGAAGTACGCGACCGCGCACATCAATCCAACGCCATGCGGGGCATATGCGATGTAACTCTGCGGCATTGCCATCTCCTGCCACTTGATTTGAAAGCAGTGCGTGCCAGACTTCCGCTTTTGATACCAAAATAAACCATGTGCCGCCCGCCCTGCTTGACCCATGTCAAACCCCATGCGGTATGGCATTTCAGCCTCCCGAGCTCTCGGCGCAGCCGCAGCAGGCTGGGAACAGCGGGCCTATAATGAAATAAGTGTCTCTAACCTCTTGAATCCATGCCCTGCCGCCGCAATCTACGAACATAGCCTCAGGAAAACATTATGAATTCTATCCGGCCGGCCGCAGTAGCCGGCACTTTCTACCCGGGCGCCGCCAAGGAGCTTGCGCGCGAAGTAGCACACCTCATCGCCAGCGTGCAGCGCCAGCCCTTGGCGCGACGCGCCCCCAAGGCCATCATCGCGCCCCATGCCGGCTATATCTATTCCGGGCCGGTCGCCGCCAGCGTCTATGCCCTGCTCGAACCCGCCCGCGAGCAGATCCGGCGCGTGGTGCTGCTGGGACCGACGCACCGCGTCGCCATCCGCGGCCTCGCGCTGCCCGGAGCGGAAAGTTTTGCCACGCCGCTCGGCACGGTCGAGCTCGACCGTGCCGCGGTTGCCGCGCTGCTCGACCTGTCGCAAGTGACGATAAGCGCAGAAGCCCATGCCCTGGAACATTCGCTCGAAGTGCATCTGCCGTTCCTGCAAACGGTGCTCGACTGTTTCACGCTGGTGCCGCTGGCGGTGGGCGATGCCGAACCGGAGGAAGTCGCGGAGGTGCTCGATATGCTGTGGGGCGGGCCGGAAACGCTGATTGTCATCAGTTCCGATCTCTCGCACTATCTGACCTACCGCCAGGCGCAGGCGATCGATCAGGCGACCGCGAATGCGATCGTCGGGCTGTCGACCGGCATCACGCACGAGCAGGCGTGCGGCGCGACGCCGGTGACCGGTCTCACGCTTGCCGCGCGGCAACACGGCCTCAGGCCGCAACTGGTCGATCTGCGCAACTCCGGCGACACCGCGGGCGACAAAACCCGGGTCGTCGGTTATGGCGCGTTTGCTTTTTTCGAGGATCCGGCACATGCGAACTGAAACCGGACTGATGCTGCCGCCGCAAAACGCCGGCGATATTCTGCTGCCGCTGGCCCGCGCCGCGATCGCCCGCGAGCTCGGCCAATCGCATTCCGCAACGGCAGAAGCCCCCTGGCTGCGCGAGCCCGGCGCCTGCTTCATCACGCTCACTCAAGACGAAAAACTGCGCGGTTGCATCGGCACGCTGCGCGCGCACCGTCCGCTGGCAGACGACGTCAGGGCCAACGCCGTGGCGGCGGCGTTCCGCGACCCGCGCTTCAAACCGCTGTCGGCCGGCGAATTCGAAGCGGTCGAGGTGGAACTATCCCTGCTCTCGCCGCTCGAACCCATGAGCTTTACCGGCGAGCAGGACGCGCTCGCCCAGTTGCGTATCGGCGAAGACGGCGTGGTGTTCGAATACGGCTATCACAGCAGCACTTTCCTGCCGCAGGTGTGGGATGAGCTTAGTGAACCCGCCGAGTTCCTGACGCATCTCAAATACAAGGCGGGATTGCCGCCCGATTTCTGGGACAGCGAAGTGAAACTCATGCGCTACACGGTTTCCAAGTGGCGCGAAGAGCGGTGAAGGGTAATGGGTAATGGATAATGCGTAGATCGCAAAACGAATAACGTCCTTTCCCATTGCTCATTACCCATCACCCATTACTCATTACCCGGTACTCATTACCATGGGCACAAGCAACTATCCCGGGCGCTGGTGGCACATGCTGGACGACGGCCGCATGCAATGCGACCTGTGCCCACGCGACTGCCGCCTGCATGAGGGGCAGCGCGGCGCGTGCTTCGTGCGCCAGCGCGTCGGTAATGCGATGGTGCTCACCACCTACGGCCGCTCGTCGGGCTTCTGCATCGACCCGATCGAGAAAAAACCGCTCAACCACTTCT
>CAYIRZ010000096.1:0-9336 GCA_964365845.1 uncultured Streptomycetaceae bacterium | reverse complement strand
AATGACGGTTGCAGGGATAGCCCGGATCGGACACCAGCACCTGATCGCCGGGATCGACCAGCGCCGCGATGGCCAGCAGCAGCGCGCCCGACGCGCCGGGGGTGACGATGATGCGCGAGGCGGGAACATCAACGGCGTAGCGCGACTGGTAGAACGCGGCAATCGCTTCCCGCAGTTGCGGCAGGCCGAGCGCAGGGGTGTAGAACAGATCGCCCTTCCGCAAGGCGCGGATGCCGGCTTCGCAAACCGGCCCGGGCGTCGGGAAATCGGGCTCGCCGATTTCCATGTGCACGATGGAGCGGCCCTGCGCCTCGAGCTCGCGGGCGCGCGCCAGCAGCGCCATGACGTGGAACGGTTCGATATCGCGCATGCGCCGCGCGAGCGGCAATGTTTTATTCTGCACAACAGAAGACTAACACCCCTTGGAGTCAGGGTCCTGCCTGAGGCTCAGGGGACCCGAACCCATGCCGACGATCATCAGCAGCGGCGCATAGGTTTTTGACAACTGGCATAGTGCGTTCAAGTTACCCCCTTTAAAAAAATGCCGCTGCATGGCATGACGGCAGCGTGTCGATCAGATTTTCATGCGGTTATTCGGGCCTGAGCCCGGCATCCTTGATCACCTGTGCCCATTTTGCGGTCTCGGCACGGATGAAGGCCGCGAACTCTTCGGGAGAACTCCCTACCGGCTCGGCGCCATCGCTCAGGAAGCGCTCCTTGATGTCGGGCTGCCCCAGTACGCGGACGACTTCGGCATGCAGCCGCGTGATGATGGCGCGCGGCGTGCCGGCGGGAGCCAGCACGCCATACCATTGCACCGCCTCGTAGCCCGGCACGCCCGCCTCGGCGAGGGTCGGGATGTCGGACGCGCGGGACGCGCGTTTGGCGCTGGTCACGCCGAGCGCGCGCAGCCTTCCGCTCTTGATATGAGGCAATGCGCTCAGCATGTTCGGCATCATCAGCGGCACGTGGCCCGCGACCAGGTCGGTCACGCCGGGCCCCGAACCCTTGTACGGCACATGGACCATTTTGAGCCCGGTCATGGACAGGAACAGCTCCATCGAAAGGTGGGGACTGGTGCCGAGGCCGGCTGAAGCAAAGTTGATCTGCCCCGGCCGCGCCTTGGAAAACGCGACCAACTCCCTCACCGTCTTCACCGGCAGCGATGGATGCGCGACCAGGACATTGGGCAGCGCCACCGCCTGGGAAATCGGCGCGAAATCCTTGAGCGCGTCGTACGGCACCTTCCTGTAAATGGCGGGGTTGATCGCGAGCGTGCTGATGCCCATCAGCAGGGTATAGCCGTCGGGCGCCGAGCGCGCCGCGGCTTCGCCGCCGATCATCGTTCCCGCACCGGGACGATTCTCGACGACCACCTGCTGGCCGAGGTACTCAGAGAGCTTGGGCGCGATGATGCGCGCCGAGATATCGGTGCCGCCGCCCGGGGATGACGGCACGATCAGGCGGACCGGGCGCGCCGGATAGTTCTGCGCCGTAGCGCTGGCCGCACCCGTCAGCGCTACGATCAGCAAAACAACATTAAACAAATTCATACCCAAGTTTCCTCCCTGCCTGATTGCCGTTCAAACGCGAATATTACCGCTCTTAGTATTTTTCCCTTAGAGGTGGGAAAACAAAACCTTCCCGGCGACCGGCAGCTTCGCCGCCAGTATCGCGCCGCTGTAGGATTCGGTGATGAACAGGGTCTTGCGGTCGGCGCCGCCGTAAGCAATGTTGGTCATGCGGCTGCCTTTGGTTTTGCTCTGCACGCGGTAGAGCGGCTCGCCGATGCCGCTGAATACCCAGACGATGCCCGGCCGCGCATGTGCCGCCGAGAGATTGCCCGCCTCGTCCATGGCCAGGCCGTCGGGACCGTGGATGCCCGGCAGTTGCGCAAATACGCCGACCTTGGCCACGCCGCCACCCGGCTTCAACGGGCAATGCCACATGCAATTGGCGCGCGTCATGGCGACGTATAGCACCTTGTCGTCGGGATCGAGCACCAGGCCATTGGGGCTGGGGCCGTTGCCGATCAGGCATTCGAGCCTGCCGTCGGTAGCGTGGCGATAGACGCGGCCGGAGGGATCGTGCATGCCGGTCTGCCCCTGGTCGGTGAAATAAAGATCGCCGTTTTTCGCGAACGTGAGGTCGTTGACGCCTTTAAAGCTCTCGGAGAAGCAATGCGCCAGAAACGGCTCGACGCGTCCCGACTTCGGATCGAGCACCATGATGCCGTGCCGGTAGTCGGCGATGAAAATACGGCCATCCCTGTGGATCGCCAAGCCGTTGGGCCAACCGTCATATTCGGCGGCAACGTCGAACTCGCCGCGCGGCGACATTCTCAGGATGCGGCCGTACGGGATGTCGACCATGTAGAGGTTGCCGTCGCGGTCGAATGCCGGTCCTTCGAGAAAGCAGTCGAGACCGGAACCCGGATGATTGGCGTCGATCCAGGTGGAAGGGTGGCCTTTCTTGCGCAGCTTGGCGGGCACCGACGCGAAAACTTCAGCCTCGATCAGCTGAGGCGGTTCGAAAAAACCCATCTAGGCCACGCCGTGCTTCTTGAACCACTCGGTGGCGCGCTTCCAGCCGTCCGCCGCCTGTTCCTTGCGATAGCTCGGCCGATAGTCGGCGTGGAAGGCGTGCGGCGTGTCGGGATAGAGATGGATCATGGACGGCTTGCCCGCGGCCTTGAGCGCGGCGTTCATGCACTCGACGGTGTCGTTGGGAATTCCGGCGTCCGCCCCGCCGTACAGACCCAGCACCGGCGCGTTGATCTGGGCGACGAGTTCGGTCGGGTGCTTGGGCGTCATGGCGGTGGCATCGCCCACCAGCCGGCCATACCAGGCCACACCCGCCTTCACTTTCGGATTGTGCGCGGTGTAAAGCCAGGTGATGCGTCCGCCCCAGCAGAAGCCGGTGATGCCCAGCCTGGCGGTATTGCCGCTGTTTTTCTCCGCCCATGTCACCGCTGCGTCAAGGTCACTCATCACCTGGGCGTCGGCTACTTTGCTCACGACATTGGCGAAGATTTCCTTGTTGTCCTTCAGTTGCGACACATCACCCTGGCGGTAATAAAGCTCGGGCGCGATCGCCTGATAGCCGAGCTTGGCGAAGCGGCGGCACACATCCTTGATGTGCTCGTGCACGCCGAAGATTTCCTGCACCACCAGCACCACCGGGAAAGTCTTGCCGGTCGCGGGCATGGCGCGGTAAGCGGGAATGTCGCCGTTGCGGGTGGGAATTTTCACCTCGCCCGCAGTCAGCCCCCGGGTGTCGGTGACGATCATGGTCTGCGCGCACACCGGCTGCACCGCCAGCGCGAATCCCGTGGCCAGCGAGGACACGACGAATTCGCGCCGCGTCCAGTTCGTCTTGTTGGGTTCCAGGCTCAGCAGATCCGAATTGCGCAGAAAATCCTTGTTCAAGTCGTTCATGTTGTCCTCCATTCGACGAGTCAGGTATGCAAAGGGTGTTAAAGGCTAGGCCAAAGTCCCGGGAAAAACAAGTTACAGTGGACGTAAACGCTTTATTCCCGGCGTTCCCCCAAATCTATTTGCACCTCTGCCCGCGCGCGGCTACATTATCCACCTAGCAGCCTGTCGGACTTGGCCTCATTCACCGGAACGCGTAGCGTTAACGGGTCGTTGTTGATCGACGCTTCGGCGGCAGGCTTTCATTAGGGGAGATCAACATCGCCGTCGTTTTCAACGAGAGCACGATCCCGGTAAAAAAAGGCGACGTCATCCACTATGAAGACTGCGAGCGGCATTACCTTCGGAGCGAAGGCAGCGAGGACATGGCATTCGTCGAATTCTTCGTGCCGGGCATACCCCCTACCATCATCCAACAAGGAACCTTATGAAGCTATGGCATAACCCGGCCTCGCCCTTCGCGCGCAAGGTGCGCATCGTCGCGCGCGAAACGGGACTCTCGGCCCGCATAACGGAAATCGGCACTACGGTGTCGCCGGTCAAGGTGAACAGCGAACTGGCGCGCTCCAATCCGCTGGTGAAAATTCCCGTGCTGGAAACCGACGACGGGGAAACGCTCTACGACTCGGCGGTGATCTGCGAGTATCTGGACAGCCTGCACGAGAATACACAGCTCTTTCCCGCACATGGCGCAATGCGCTGGCAGGCACTGCGGCTTCAGGCGCTGGGGGACGGCATACTGGATGCCGCGGTGTTGTCGCGCTACGAGCTGGCGGTGCGGCCGCAGCCGCTGCAATGGATGGAATGGCTGCAGGGGCAGCAGGCCAAGATCGACGGCGGCCTCGATGCGCTCGCGCAGGAAGCCGGCAGTTGGGGCAGAGGCTTCGGGATCGGACAGATCACCGCGGCGTGCGTGCTCGGCTATCTCGACTTCCGCTTTGCGGACAGGAACTGGCGTGCGACGCGGCCGCAGCTCGCCGCCTGGTTCGCCGACGTCGCGCAACGGCCGTCGGTGAGCGCAACCGTGCCGGCGTGAATCAAGCGCGTCAGGCCAGGGAGACTTTGCTCGATGCATGAGAAGACCGTAGCCATACTCGAAAGCCGCCTCGGCAAGCAGTTGGCTGAGCTTGTGGCCAAGCGCGGCGGGCGGCCGTTCCACGCGCCGGCGCTGGCCGAGGTCCCGGATGTGGACCACAGCTACATCGCCAAACTCGTCGGCGAACTCGGAGTGCGTCCCGTGAAAGCGGCGATTTTCCAGACCGGCGTCGGCACCCATGCGCTGTTCAAGGCGGCCGATGCGCTGGGACTGACGGAAAAACTTCTTGCGCTGCTCGTAAAGACCACGGTCGTCGTGCGCGGTCCGAAACCGACCGCAGCGCTGCGCTCGCGAAAAGTGCGCATCGATCTCAGCGCCCAAGACCCCTTTACCACGGCCGAGGTGCTGGAAGCGCTGCAGGCGGTGAAGTTGCAGGGAGAGCGGGTGATCGTGCAGCGCTATGGCGCACCCAACCCCGAACTCGATCAGGCGCTGGCGGCAAGAGGCGCGGAAGTGATCGAGATCCCGCTATACCGCTGGTCGCTGCCGGCGGACACCCGACCACTCGTCAACCTGATGGATGCGCTCGCGCGCAACGAAATTCACGCCACGACTTTCACCAGCGCTTCACAAGTCCATAACCTGTTTACGCTGGCGCAGCAGCTTGACCGCGCCGCCCAGCTGCGTGACGACCTCAACCGCACGCTGATCGCCTCGATCGGCCCGGTATGCAGCGCCGCGCTCAAGCAGCACGGCCTGGCCGTGGGACTGGAGCCGCATCCGCCGAAGCTGGGGCCGCTGATCACAGCGCTCGACGAAGCGCTGTCGCGCTGATCGGGAAACGCGCGGAAGCGGCGCCTTTTCACTGCCCGCCGGTTTTAACCGGCCGGCCCCAGGCACCTTCGAAAAAATGCTCGCCGCGCGGCTTGCGGGCGCGCGGCGCGAGTTCCTTCTTCTTCGTTTGTTCGTCGAGCACGTCGGGTTCTGCCTGATAACCGATGGCGATCATCGCCATCGGCGTGTACTCGGCGGGAATGCCGAACGCCGCGCGCGCTTTCTCGGCGTCGAAGCCGCCCATCTGGTGCGCGATCAGCCCCAATGCCACCGCCTGCAGCGCGATGGAAAGACTTGCCATTCCGGTATCGTGCTGCGTCCAGCGATTGGGCTTGCCGTTATGGCCAAAGAGGCTGCCGGCGCAGGACAACAACAGCAGCGGCACATTTTTCACCCACTTCTGATTGCCTTCCGACAGACAGTCGAACGCCTGCTGCCAGCCCTGCGCATCGCGGCTTTTGTCCCACACCAGGTAACGCCACGGCTCGTCGCCGTTGCACGACGGTGCCCAGCGCCCCGCTTCCAGCAGCGTAGCCAGTTGTTCGCGGCTGACGCTCTTGCCCGCGGCATACGCGCGCGGACTCCAGCGGCTCGCCAGCAGGTCGTGAATCGGGATGCTCGTCGCGGCTTTTTTCTCCAACATATCTAAACTCCTTTCAGCTAAGTGTTTCATTCTAGAAAATCTCCGCGATCAGGTGCGATACGCGCGGCGGCTCGCTGCCGGTATGAAATCCGCGCACGCGCTCCTGCAAGGCCTGGTCGGGCTGCGTGATGCGATGGTGCTGGCGCAAATGCTCGACCCACGATTCCACCAGGAAGAATTCGACATAACGCTCGGGGTCCGCAGTGTCTTTGAACAACCCCCATGATGACGCGCCGTCGCGGCGGCGCACGCGCGCCAGTTCCTGCATTGCCGCGCCGAACGCGGGCGCGCGGGCGGGATCGACCCGGTATTCGATCGTGACCATGACGGGGCCGCGGTCCGGCTCGAGATCCATATCATCATGCGCTTTGGGTTCCGGCCAGTGTGCGGCTGCCGCGCCGAGCGCGTCCGGCACATCGAGCGAATAGCGCCAAGTGGCGACTACGGCAAGCAGCGCGCCGACTGCCGCCGCGAGCAGCGCCGTGGAGACGCTGGTGCGCGCAGCCACCGCGCCCCACAGCGTGGCTCCGCCCACCGTGCCGCCGGCGTACGCCACCAGGTAGATCGACAACGCCCTGGCGCGTACCCATGCCGGCACCGCGGTTTGTGCCGAAACGTGGAAGGAGGAGACCACCGAAAGCCACATGGCGCCGGACACGATCATGACCGGAACCAGCAGTTGGACATTCCGGAGCATTGCCGCTGCGACCAGCATGGCGGCGTAAATTGCGGTGGCGCCGCGCACCAGCGTGTCGCGCTCGAGCTTGTGGCGCAGGCGCGGCAGCAGCAGCGCGCCGCCCACGGCGCCCGCGCCGATGCTGGCCAGCAGCACGCCGTAAGCAACAGCCCCGCCCTGCGTCTGGCCCTTTGCGATCAGCGGCAGCAGCGCCCACAGCGCGGTCGCGAACAGGAAGAACGACACCGCGCGCACCATCACCGCCTGCAGCGCATGCGCCTGGCGCACGTAGCGCATGCCGGCACGCATCGCGCTGAAAAAACGCTCGGCCGGCAGCGTGCTCGGCGCGGATTCGCGCTTCCAGCGCGCCAGCACCGCCACCACGCCGAGAAAAGACACCGCGTTGAGCAGGAATGCGGCCGCGGGACCGGCCGCGGCCACGATCACGCCGGCCAGCGCCGGACCGATGGCGCGCGCCACATTGACCCCCAGGCTGTTGAGCGAAATCGCGGGCTGCAGTTCTTCGCGCGGCACCAGTTCCGGCACCGTCGCCGCCCACGCCGGCGTCATCATCGCCGAGCCGATGCCCAGCGCGAACGTCAGCGCAAGCAGCAACCAGGCATTGGTCAGCCCCGCCAGCGTCATGATGCCGAGCAGCAGCGCGCAAGAGAGCATCCACAGTTGCGCGCCCAGCAGGAAACGCCGCCGGTCGACGATGTCGGCCAGCGCGCCGGCCGGCAACGCCAGGAAAAAGATCGGCAGCGCCGTTGCAGCCTGCACCAGCGCCACCATCAGCGGGTTGGAAGACAGCGTGACCATCAGCCACCCGGCGCCGACTTCGTGCATCCAGGCGCCGACGTTCGACACGATGGTCGCAATCCACAGCGCGCGGAACAGCGGCCGCTGGAGCGGACTCCATGGCGATACCGGGGCAGACGACGGATGATGAGCGGGTGAAATCAACGGCTTGATGTGTCCTGATTGCCTCGCGCGATTATTGCACGAGCCGTGACACTACCGCACCCGCATCATGCCGTAAGAGGCCGGGCGTTCGTGAGTGGCATCCGGGAACGATCCGCCGCGCCGGATCAGCTCTTGCGCGCGTCCAGGCTCAGCGGCCCGGCGCCGAATGCCATGACATAAAGCATGCCGCCCATGATGGTGAGGTTTTTCATGAAGTGGATCATCTGGTTCTGTGCCTGTGCCGCATCCGCCGCCCAGAAATTGTGGAAGACAAGCGTCGCCGGAATGATGAACAGGAAAATCGCCAGTGCCGCGAGGCGCGCCTTCCAGCCGACCAGCAGCATCAGGCCGCCGCCGAGCTCGACGACGATCGCACCGGCCAGCAGCAGTTGTGGAAACGGCATGCCCACGCTCGCCATGTAGCCGGCCGTGCCGGCAAAACCGGTGATTTTGCCCCACCCCGAAATGATGAACATCAGCGACAGCAGGATTCTGCCGACTAGCGGTCCGTATTGCTTTACTGCCTCACAAAGCTTGTCCATGTGCCTCTCCTTTTTCAGGTAGTTGTTTCATACACTGCCACTTCATACCCGGCTGCGATCCAGGCTTCGATGCCGCCTTCCAGCGGACGCACCCTTTTAAACCCCTTGCCCATCAACTGGCGGGCGACACGCGCCGCGCTGGCTTCGTTGGGTCAACTGCAGTAGACCACCACGTCTCGGTCGGGCGGCACCGCACCGAGATGGGCTTCGGGTGCGGCGATGTCGACGGGAATCGCCCCGGGGATATGACGCGGGTCCTGCCGGCGCGAGAACGACGAACGCGCGTCGAGAATCACCGGCTGCGCACCCTGCGTGATCAGCTGATGCAGTTCCTCGACGCTCATCCGGACCATGCGCAAAAAGCGGATCAGGAGATAACGCTCGATCGCTTTGATGGCGACATAGAAACCGATCACCCCGGCGACCACAAACAGCGCGCCGCTGCCCATGCTCTCGAGCCGGCCCAGCACCCATTCGACTTCGGCATGGAAAAATGCACCCGCGGCAAGCGACACGCCAGCCCACAGCAGCGCGCTCACGGCGCTGTAGAGCATGAAGCGCACTACACCGAGTTGCATGGCGCCGGCGAGGGGGGGCGCAACCGTGGAAAAACCCGGGATGAACTTCGCCGCCATCAGCGACGACGCACCCCAGCGCTCGAAAATGTTCTCGGTCTGCTCGACGCAGGAATCGGGCTCGATGGCGATCCGGCACAAGGTGCGCAGAACGCGGTAACCATAACGCCGCCCGGCGATATACCACGGCGTATCGCCGAGCAACGATGCCGCAATGGTCGCCGCAATCAGCGGCGCCAACGCGAGTTCACCTTGCGCCACCAAGGCGCCGGCCACGATCAGCATGGGTACCGCCGGCAGCGGCACGCCTACCTGGGCCAGAAAAACATTGGCAAAAACAAGCAACAATCCATACTGCGCGAGAAGAACGCTGATGTCCTGCATGGTTTTCTCCCGGATGCTAGACCGCTACGGCGCCGGTCGTTGCGGGCGCCGGCACGGTCACTGCATCGCCGCCGAATGCGAAGATGTCCATCGCCAGAATGCAAGAGCCCGTAACATGATGAAACACGTGTGCGTTGCGAGTCAAAATTGGTGCTGACGCGAAGGACGACGCAGAGCATATCGCGAATATGGTCAAGTCAGCGCCGGTTTTGGCCGCAACCCTTCGGGCTGGCACGAGTTTTGGCCCAT
>CAYIRZ010000095.1:0-9414 GCA_964365845.1 uncultured Streptomycetaceae bacterium | reverse complement strand
GCCTCAAGCGTTAATCCATCAGTCACTGATGGAGTCAAACGATGGCGCGATTCAAGGTAGTGGACATGAGCCCGCGGTTCTTGCCGGTGGTCCTGGAGCAACAACTGGCGCCTGGCACCTTCGAGTACCCTAATCCCCGTCCTTGCTCAGTAGTACCAATACTGATACCATTGTGTTCATGGCTTCGGTAGTCGATATCGTCAAACTGATTGACCGAGCTAAAGCAAAACCCTATCAGGTACGCCAAGTGCTGCTGGCAATCGACCGTCTGGAGAGAAATGATGAATAAGGAAATTGACCGATATACATACCGGGTTACCTGGTCCGAAGAAGATGGAGAGCATGTTGGACTATGCGCGGAGTTTCCACGCTTGAGCTGGTTGGAGAAAACGCCCGAAAAGGCGTTACAGGGAATTCGGAGGGTCGTGAAAGAAACCATCGCAGACATGCGCAAAAGTCATGAAGTCGCGCCCGAACCCATCGCCACGAAAGCGTTTAGTGGGAAATTTATGGTTCGTATTCCACCGCAAACTCACCGTACTCTTGCCATCCAAGCGGCCGAATCCGGAATTAGCTTGAACCGCTTAGTTTCAAGCAAGCTGTCTTAGGAATGGCATATAACTTTGCGCCGCAGCGGACGCCGTTCCGGCGCCGCTGGGCTCCACGTTGGGCGTCACATCACCATGGCCGTCTTTTATGGAGTAACATTCAAATATGCAAATAGCCACCGGTATCGTAGTGGGCGGTAAGGTAGTCGTCGAAGGCCTCGATCTCGCTGAAGGCGAAACCGTCACTGTCCTGACTCAAGAGTCGGAGCAGGAGGTTTTCTTATCTCCGGAAGATGAGGAACAACTCCTCGAAGCAGTTGCTGAAGCTGATCGCGGCGAGACCATCTCCGCTGAAGAACTCTTCGCGCGCCTTGATCGTATTCGCTAAACGTGTCGTTGCTTCTGCGAATTACGACGCGCGCCGCTGATGAAGTTGAGCGCGCGGAAAATTGGTGGGTTGAGAACAGAACCTCCGCGCCCCTTGCAATACGTGAAGATCTCAAGGCTTCATTTGCTCTTCTGCTCCGTCAACCAGGGGTTGGCGTCAAGGTAGCCAATACGCGACTCTCTGGCGTACGCAGGCTGCATCTCGGTCGCATCCGATACTTCGTCTACTACCGATTAAAGGGCGATGAACTTGTTGTTCTGTCGGTGTGGCACGAAAGTCGCGGAGCGGGGCCGCGTCTTTGAAACCGTGACGCCCAACTTTAGGTGGAACGGACGGGCGAAAGCGGCCTTGCCAATCGGAACCATCGTGGGCGCCCGCCGTTCACCAAAACGTTGGGCGGCAGAATGGCGGCCATGGACAATTTTGAATCGGAGGGTTACAGATGAAAACGCGTATCCACCTCGCAGCGCCGTTGCTTGCCCTCTCGCTCGCTACGGCGAGCGCCGCCTGGGCCCAGACGACTAGCAAGCCGCCCGAGCAGCTCGGCCGGGTTGCGTTCGCCAATTCGTGCGCGCCGGCCGCGCAGGCGACCCTGGAACGCGCCGTCGCCCTGCTGCACTCGTTCTGGTTTCAGGAAAGCGAGAAGACGTTTCGCGAGGTGCTCGAGCGCGATCCGAATTGCGCCATCGCCACCTGGGGCATCGCGACCAACCTGATCGGCAACACCTTCTCTCCCGTCCCGACTCCGGCGCAGGTGCAGCAGGCGAAGGAGGCGATCGAGCGCGGGCGCGCCATCAGCGCGAAGACCGAGCGCGAGCGCCTCTTCATCGAGGCGGTCGCGGAATACTACGAACGCTTCGGCGACCGCGCGCCGGGCGCGCGCATGAAGTCGCTCTCGAACGCATTCGAGATCGTGGCCAGGCGGTTTCCGGAAGACGACGAGGCGCAGATCTTCTCGGCCCTCTACCTGGCGGCGATGCAGCAGCGGACCGAGCAGACGTTTGCATCCGCGCTGAAGGCCGCCGCTATCCTCGAAGTCCAATTCAAGAAACATCCGGACCATCCCGGCGTGGCCCACTACCTCATCCACAGCTACGACTATCCTCCGATCGCGGAGAAAGGACTGAACGCGGCGAAACGCTACTCCGAAATCGCGCCCTCGGCGCCGCACGCGCTGCACATGCCCTCGCACATCTTCACGCGCGTCGGCGCGTGGCAGGATTCGGCCGCAACCAACCTGCGCTCGGCGAGCGTCGCCAAGGCCGCAAAGGATTTCGGCCAGCAATTGCATGCCATGGATTACATGGTGTACGCGTACCTGCAGCTCGCTCGCGACACCGATGCGCAACGCATAGTCGAGGAAGCGCCCGGCGTGCGCAGCACCGAAGGCGCCCTGCGCACGCCGTACGCGCTGGCCGCCATTCCGGCGCGCTTCGTCATCGAGCGCGGGGCGTGGAAGGAGGCGCAGCAGCTACGGCCGCAGGCGTCGCGCTTCCGCTACATCCCCGCCTTCACGCACTTTGCGCGCGCCCTGGGTGCCGCGCGCAGCGGCGAGCCGGCCGCGGCAGAAGGCGACATCGAGGAGCTTGCGCGCATCGTCGATGCGCTGAAGGCCGCCAAGGATGCCTACTGGACGATCGAAGTGGAAGTGCAGCGTCTGGCCGCCGCCGCGTGGGTCGCGTTTGCGAAAGGCAACCGCGAAGCAGCGCTCGATCTCATGCGCACCGCCGCCGACCTCGAGGACAAGAGCGAGAAGAGCGGGGTCAGCCCAGGGCGCCTGGTGCCCGCGCACGAGCTGCTCGGCGACATGCTGATCGAGAGCGGCAAGCCCACCGAGGCGCTTGCGGAATACGAGCGCTCCCAGGTGAAGGATCCGAACCGATTCAGGAGCCTTTACGGAGCGGGACAGGCGGCGGCGCAGTCCGGCAACCGCGACAAGGCGCGGTACTATTTCTCCAGGCTGTCTGACATGGCCGGTTCCGGCGCCCTCCGCCCCGAGATGGAGAAGGTGCGCCGCTATCTCGCGAGTAACTAAATCGGGGGTTGATTCAAATCCCTAATCCGAAGGCCGCATGAAAAAACCCGCGATTCTCACCGGCGGCGCACTGGCGGTGGCGGCTGCCCTGCTGGTGCTGTGGATCCAGGCCAAGGGTAAGGGCACGCCCGGCTTCTTCGGGCCGGGCGTGCTGAGCGCCGACGTTAATCTCGCGCTTGAGATCCTGCCCGGTCTCTTCATTTACTATTTCTGGTACGCGGCGTAACAACTGCGCAACCGGCATTGCCGCCCTTCCCCAATCCGGACGATGCCGACGCCGCTGTTAGCGGCTGACAGGCGTCGTGGCTGGAAGCGCAATCCCTTTCTCGGCAGCGACCTTCCGCAGCAGATCGGGATAGTCGCTGATGATGCCATCCACGCTCCACCCGATCATGCGCCGCATGTCGGCTTCATCGTTGACGGTCCATACCACCACTTTGAGTCCCAGGCGCTGTGCTTCTTTCACGCTTTCCTGCGACACCTCGGTGTAAGACGGCGACCACACCGCGCCGCCCGCCGCCTTGATCATGCGCGGGAGGGAGCCGCCGAACCGGCTGATGTGCATGCCGGGCATCCACGGCGACTCGGTCTGGCCGGCGAGAATGTTGTCGGTGAAGTTTTGCTGAGCCGTCAGATATACCGTGGAAATTTCCGGCGCTTCCTGCTGCACGATGGCCAGCGTGCGCCAGTCGAACGATTGGATCGTCGCGCGCCTTTCCATTTTTTCCTTTATAATCAATGCAATAAGCGCGCGCGCGAATACGCCGGGCGGCGCCGTGCGCTCGGGATGCAAAGGCGAGAGCTTGGTCTCGATGTTGAAGCGCACGGCGTCGTTGCCGGCTTTTCTTGCCAGCGCGAACACATCGGCCAGCCGCGGAATGCGCGTGCCGTCGACGCTTTTCTGCTGCGGAAAGCGCGCCGCGTATGCCGAGCCCGGCTTGATGCGGCCGACGTCGTAGCGCTGCAGCTCGGCGTACGTGAGATGCCAGATCGGCGTGCCGTCCTGCGCCAGCCACCCGCCGCCGGGGCCGCGCGTGATGTCGGGGTTGAGCGCCGAATCGTGGCTAATGACGACGACACCGTCCCGGGTGATCGCGCAGTCGAGTTCGAGCGTGGTGACGCCAATCGACAGCGCATGCGCGAAAGCAGGCAGCGTGTTCTCGGGCATGTGCCCGCGCGCGCCGCGGTGGCCCTGGAGGTCGAGGCTGTAAGCTGAAGAAGCAGTCATGATGAAAGCGGCTGCGGACAAGAATACAGCAAACGCCTGCTGTGCGCGGTTCACCTGTTCTCCCACGATAGTGCGGCCCGGAGTGGTTTTGTCATTCCCGCGCAGGCGGGAAACCAGGATGTTCAGGTAGTTACTGGATCCCCGCCTTCGCGGGGACGACGAAAATACTTAATTAGAGCTTCCCTAGTATTGCGACACATTAATTTCGGAGCGATATTACGCGCGCAAGATATGTTGCGAAATTAATGCGTTCAACTACTAGATGCCGCCCGCGCCCAACGCCGTCATGCGCCAGCCGTTCGCGGTTTTGACGAAGCAGGCGGTATGTTCGATCGGGCTGCGGGCCTGCTCTTCCGGCACGTAACCGTCGCCCTCCTTGATTTTGATTTTCACCCAACGCTGTTTGTTGTCGGCGGTCTGGTCGGCAACGTCCCAATCGGTGACGGCGACGATGTCGTAGGCCAGGGTCTGGAGAGTGGCTGACGAGGAAGACGGCGCCGATTTCACCAATGCCTCTTTGGCGATGATGGCGCCATGGGCGTGAGGATCGATATTCCCGGGCCATTTAGGCAGCACATAGGGCGCGCAGAATTCGGCGGGGCCTTTCTCGCGCTTGACGTAGGCGCCGCCGAGAAACAGCGCGGACGCGAGCTCGCGCCACAACGCGCTGTCGTCGGCATCGAAGTCCCACCGTTTTTTGAATTCCGCGATGCCGCGGGGACCGTCGTAGCTGTTGCGGATGTTCCTGTCGACGATGCCGAGCACGAATTTCCTGTCCCGCTTGTCGAGGGCATTGAGCAGGTGATTCCTGAAGTTCACCCACGACGGGTCTTTTGCTGCCTCGTCGACGGGCGGCAACTTTATTTCCTGCGCGCCCGCGGGATGAACCAAGGCGGTGCAAAGGCAAAGGCAGATGAGAATTTGATGCAGGCGCATGGTTTATTTACCTTTGAAACTGCCCTGCCGCTTCTCGAAAAATGCGGCAAGCGCCTCGGCATGGTCTTCGGTCTTGTGGCAAATCGCCTGGAACGTCGAGCATACTTCAAGATGCTCTTCCAGCCCTTGGCGTTGGGCGAGCTTGAGCAGGCGTTTGGCGTAGCGGATCGCCTGTGGCGGCTTGGCGGCGATTTTCGCGGCGAGTTCTTGCGCGCGCGGCAGCAGTTGATCGGGCGCCGTCACTTCGAGCAGGATGCCGATTTCCTTTGCTTCCTCGGCCTTGACGATGCGGCCGGTGAAAGTCAGCTCGGCGGCCCGCTGGTAACCCAACAACCGCTGCAGGAACCAACTGCCGCCGTCGCCGGCGATGATCCCCAGATTGGCAAAAGTTTCGCCGAACTGCGCATGAGTCGAGCCGATGCGGATGTCGCACATATTGGCCATGTCGAAGCCGGCGCCGATCGCCGGGCCGTTCACGGCGGCAATCACCGGGATTTCCGCGCGCTCGAGCGCGAGCGGAATGCGCTGCACGCCGTTGCGGTAGTTCTGCTCCAGCACGAAAGGCGGCGCCTTGGCGCGTTCGCCCATGGTTTTGATGTTGCCGCCGGCGGAAAACGCGCTGCCTTCGCCGGTCATGATCAGCACCGAAATCTCGAGGTTGGCATTGGCCCAGGCAATCACCCGCGGGATTTCCGCAACCAGCTCGGTGCTGGTCAGCGCGTTGCGCACGTCATCGCGCTTGAACGTGAGCATGGCGACGCGGCCGTCGATGTCGAGCGACGAGTCCTTGAGTTCGGGGAGAGCGGTCATGGGGATTCCTTACCGGGTAAATTCGTCAACGGTGAAAAACGGATGCGACCGCGGCCTTACGCGGCGTGCCGCGCCTTTTTCTCCGGCGCGCGGTTGTCTTTCGCCGATGGATTCTGCAACTGCCGGACCGCCGCATCGCGCGAATCCAGCACGCGCTGCCGCGCAATGCGCTCGGCCTCCGCGCCGTCGCCGTCGCGGATGGCTTTCAGCAATTGCTGCCAGTGCTGCACCGATTGTTTGCGGCGCTGGGGCGTGGACAGCCCCAGTTGGGAATAGCGCACCGTCTGCAGCGCGAGCGAGCCGAGGATGGTCTTGAGGCGCTTGCTGCTCGACGCGTGAGTCAGAATGCGGTTCAGCCGCGACACGGTTTCCACGTAGTCGTCGCCGCTCGCCGCATCCCGCGACAGGCGCGTGAGTTTGGCCACTTCCGCTTCGAGCACGGGCAGTATGCGCAGACGCCCGGGATCCTCCGCGATCAGCCGGTCGCGCAGGCCATTCAGCACGGCGCGGATATCGAAGATTTCCTTGACCTCGGCGATGCTGAGGTTGGTGATCTGCGCGCCGCGCCGCGGCAATATCGTGACCAGCCCGTCTTTTTCCAGCAGGCGCAGCGCCTCGCGCACCGGTCCGCGGCTGACCGCGAACTCGGCGGCTACCGCCTGCTCCATGAAGCGCTGGCCGGGCGCGTACGCCCCGGAAACGATGCGCTCGGAAAGCCGCGCCGCAATCTGCTCAGGCAGCGATTGCGTGAGCGGCGCCATTTCCAGTGCTTTGCTAGTTTCGTCCGGCATCGCGGATTCCCGGCGGGCAGATTGACATGCCGGTACGATATTCCTCGATTGTCAGATTGTCAACAATCTTCTTGACAACAATATGGAGGAAACGTAGGATGCCTGCAGGAAAAGCGTCGCCCGGCGTGGCCTCTCCTTTGCCGGACGGCCATCGACCAGCCCTGAAATTCCCCGCGGGCCGCCGTGCCGCACAGGCGCTGCAGCCGTTTACTTTCAAGGAACCGCAAGATGGCAAAAATCGAAATCAAATCCGAGATTACCGGTACGGTGTGGCAGATCAAGGCCAAACCCGGAGACCAGGTGGAGCCGGGCGACACGCTGATCGTGATCGAATCGATGAAAATGGAAATCCCGGTGCTCACCGAAGACGGCGGTACGGTGAAGGAAATCCTGGTGAAAGAGAAGGACCCGGTCGCCGAAGGTCAGGTTGTCGCGATCATCGAAGGGTGACATGTCCTGGCGCGCCGAAATCGAGGAAATCCACCGTCGCCGCAAGCTGGCGGAAGCCTGTGGCGGGGCGGAGGCGGTGGAAAAACACCATGCGGCCGGCAAGCTCACGGTGCGCGAGCGCATAGCCAAGCTGCTCGACCCCGGCTCGTTCCGCGAAGTCGGCAAGCTCGCCGGACGCGGCAATTACGATGAGCACGGCAAGCTGACGGGATTCGAACCCGCGCCCTACGTGATGGGCATAGGCCGGATCGACGGCCGGCCGGTGGCGGTCGGCGGCGAGGACTATACGATACGCGCCGGCACCGGCTTCGGCAGTGATCGCCGCAAAGGCGGACAAGGCGGCTTCATCGAGGACCTGGCCTGGGAATACCGCATCCCGCTCGTCAATCTGATCGACGGCACCGGCGGCAGCGTCAATACCGCCAAGCGCAAAGGCTATACCGTGGTGCCGGGTTACGGCCAGGACGGCTGCGAGCGCTCGGCCGATCTTCTGGGCATCGTGCCGGTGGTTTCCGCGGTGATGGGCACCACCGCCGGCGGTCCGTCGATGCGCGCCATCCTCGCGCACTGGTCGATCATGGTCCGGGGCCGCGGCCAGATTTTCGCCGCCGGACCGCCCGTGGTCGAGCGCGCGTTCGGCGACAAACTCACCAAGGAAGAACTCGGCGGCACCAAGGTCGCGGTCGATACCGCCGGCACCATAGACAACGTGGCCGAGGACGAAGAGGACTGCTTCCGCCAGATCCGGCGTTACCTGTCCTACATGCCGACCAATGTCTGGGAACTGCCGCCCGTAGTGGCGACAGGCGACCCGGTCGATCGCTGCGAAGACGCGCTCGCCGACATCGTGCCGCGCGAGGCGCGCCAAGCCTATAACATGAAAAAGCTGGTCGAGATGGTGATCGACCAGGGCTCGTTATTCGAGATCCAGCCTACTTTCGGCCGCGCCCTCATCACCGCTCTTGCGCGCATGAATGGTAAAGTCATCGGCATCGTCGCCAACAATCCCATGTTCGGCGGCATCATGGATTACAAGGCGGCGCGCAAGCAGGGCCATTTCGTCGAACTGTGCGACATGTTCAACATCCCGCTCGTTTTCTTCGCCGATATTCCCGGGCTGATGGTGGGAGCGGAGTCCGAAGCCCATGCCATCCTGCGCGAAGGCGTGCGCGCGCGCTACATCGGCTTCCAGGTCAGCGTGCCGGTGTTCACCGTGATCGTGCGCAAGTGCTATGGCGTGGCCGGCGGCGGCGTCATCGACCGCCGCGGACTTAATTTCAAGATTGCCTGGCCTTCGGCCCACTGGGGCTCGTTGCCGGTGGAGGGCGGCGTCAAGGCGGCGTACCGGCGCGAAATCGAGAGCGCGCCCGATCCGGCGGCGCGCGAGAGGGAAATCGAAGAGGAATTGCGTCAACTCGCCTCGCCGTTCCGCACCGCGGAGGCATTCGCGGTCGAGGATCTGATCGACCCGCGCGAGACGCGCCCCTACCTGTGCCAATTCATCGATGCGCTACAGCCGCGCTTGAGGACACAACTCGGCCCCAAGCTGAAGTCCGGGGTCAGGCCGTGAGTGAGATCGTTTAGCCACAGAGGACACAGAGGACACAGAGAATAAACATTGCGGGCAGGGGTTGTATTCTTTCGCCCCTCTCTGTGATCTCTGTGTCCTCTGTGGCTAGAGGTTTTTTCAGTAACGTTTTTGCGACATCAGTAGAGGAGAACGGAAATGTCGAAACGGGAAATCGAAGGCGATTGGGTGATGGGCTGGCCCGACCGCAAGCGGGCCACGATCAATGCCGGCAAGGATACACAGGGGCGCGTGATCAACGGGCGCGCGCCGATCACCGAGCTGGAAGGCCTGATCACGCCCACCGACGCCTATTATGTCGTCAACCAGCTCGAAGTGCCCGACCCCATCCATCCCGACGACTGGATACTCACCATAGGCGGCGAGGTCGAGCGCCCGATCGAAATGTCGCTCAAGGATTTGCAGAAACTGCCGGGACGCACGGTGCGCGCGGTGACCGAATGCGCCGGCAACGATGCCGGCTTTTTCGACTACCTGGCGAAAGGCGGCGGAAAACCGTCGCGGATCAACCAGCAGGACATGCAGAAGCGCGCGGCACAGCGCGAGCAGAATGCGCTGCCCTCGACCGAGGAAATCAGCAACGAGTCGACCACCACCTGCGCCATGAGCGCCGGCGAATTCACCGGCGTGCCGCTGGCCG
>CAYIRZ010000094.1:3110-9418 GCA_964365845.1 uncultured Streptomycetaceae bacterium | reverse complement strand
CATCGGCGGGGGGACCGCCGCCGCGTGCACCCCGGCCGCCTTGTGGGCGGCCGGTAACCGGGGGGAGGAAAACCCCGGTTGGAAGAGGGCTTAGTGTTTCAGGCCGTGATTGAGCAACAGACGTTCCGCAAGCTGTTCGATTTTCTTGCCTACCCACACGAAAGCGTCAACCAGCAAATCGGCATCGCGCATCGCATTGATGGCAACCTGCCGTTCGGCCTCCGACATCCGCGCTGCGTTAATGCGACCATAAATCGTTGAACCGATTTTGATTTCAAGAGATTTGCTCATGTTTGCTGCCCCTTTCGTGTCTGCTGCGTTGCTCATCAAACTGTAGAACATTGCTGTCATATAATTCACTGATCTTGCATGTAAGTATAGACGGCATTTCCACGAATTTGTTGCGTTGCAACAGCTGATATATTATCATTTCTCAATATATAAAAACTAAGTCGAAAAAGCCATGACGAGTCGTTTACCCC
This sequence comes from uncultured Streptomycetaceae bacterium, assembly GCA_964365845.1. GTDB lineage: Bacteria > Pseudomonadota > Gammaproteobacteria > Burkholderiales > SG8-41 > CAKKQX01. Next base: position 8,936 of record CAYIRZ010000094.1, on the reverse strand, counting down.
CATTGAATGCGCTGAAGGCGTTTGAAGCCGCGGCGCGTCATCTGAGCGTTAAGAAAGCGGCCATAGAACTCAATGTGACGCCGGCTGCCGTCAGCCACCAGATCCGGACCCTTGAGGAATACCTCAACATCCAGCTTTTCCACCGCTATAACCGCGCCCTGGAATTGACCGATGCGGCGCGGGCGTCGCTGCCCAAGATGCGCGAGGGTTTCGACTGCCTGGCGCAGGCGGTGGAGCGGCTGCGCGCGCACCAGAGCCCGGGCATGCTGACGGTGAGTGCCGCGCCTTCCTTCGCGGCGCGCTGGCTGATGCCGCGCCTGCACCGCTTCCTGGTCGCTCATCCCGAAATCGACGTGCGGCTTTCGGCGCGCATGCGGCGGGTCAGCGTCGATGGCAAAGGCGATGTCGCCGAGCGCGCGACGCTCGAAGGCTGGCTCGACGATTCCGATGTGGCGATTATCTACGGCCGCGGCCACTATCCGGGGCTGCGCGTTAACAAGCTGTTCGATCTGACCATAACGCCGGTTTGCAGTCCCAAGCTGCTTGAAGGCGAGCATGCGCTCAAAACGCCTGCCGACTTGAAGCACCACATGCTGGTGCATGATGATACCGGCGATCTGTATGACGGCGAGTCGTTCTGGGATGTGTGGCTCAAGGCGGCCAACGTGAGCGGCCTCGATACCAAGCACGGCCCGCGCTTCAGTCACGCAGTGCTGGCTTTCGAAGCGGCGTTAGACGGCGTGGGCGTGCTGGCGTCGATGCCGGTGCTGGCGAATGAGGACATCGCCGCGGGCCGGCTGGTGACGCCATTCGAATTGCGCGTGCCGCTGGCTTCGGCCTATTACCTGGTGTGCGAGGAAAATATCGCGACGCGGCCGGCGGTGGCGGCGTTCAACAGCTGGCTGATCGGGGAAGCGGCACGAGACATCAAGCCTGGCGCGCCGTAGGAGCTTGTCGGACTTGGGTCCGACAAGCTCCTTAGGCAAAACCACCCCGGAAAAAACGCGAAAGTGCCATCAAAGTCCGACAGGCTGCTAGCGCGGCAGGTAAACTCAGGCCGGTTTGGGCGCCACGCGCACGATCTGGCGCTCGTTGATCGGCCAGTTGATGAGCGCTGCAGCGATTCCCATGCCGATGGTGAGCATCCACATCAGCTTGTAGGAACCGGTGGTGTCGAACAGGTATGCCGCGATCCACACGCCAAGGAAACTGCCGACCTGGTGAAACAGGAAGGCGATGCCGCTGAGGGTGGAAAGGTATCTGGCGCCGAAGATGTGGGCGATCAGCCCGCTCGTGACCGGCACCGTGCCCAGCCACAGGAAACCGATGGTGGCGCTGAACAGGTATACGGTGAGCGGAGAGACCGGCAGCGAGATGAAAATCGCGATTACGACCGCGCGCGTGAAGTACAGCGCCGCAAGCACGTACTTTTTGGTATAGCGGTTGCCGAGCCAGCCCCAGAGATAGGTGCCGAAAATGTTGAACAGCCCGATCAATGCCAGTGCCATCATGCCGGTCTCGGGCGTCATGCGCTGGTCAACGAGGAACGCGGGGAAGTGCACCGAGATGAACATGAGCTGGAAGCCGCACACGAAGTAGCCCGAGCACAGCAGCACGTAGCCGCCGTGGCCGAGCGCCTCGCGCACCGCTTCGGAGATGGACTGCCGGTGGAGTTCCGCCGCTTGCGTCTTTCTGTTCTCCACCAGCGCCGCCGACAGCGGCAGGATCAGCATGACCGTTACCGCGCAGATGAGCAGCGCGTTGTGCCAGCCTATGTGGTTGATCAGTGTTTGCCCGTAAGGCAGCATCATGAACTGCCCGAAGGATCCGGCTGAGCCGGCGACGCCGAGCGCGAGAGTGCGCTTCTCCGGCGGGAACGCGCGTCCCACCACCCCGAACACGATACTGAAGCCGCTGCACGAGAGCCCGACGCCGACCAGAAGCCCCGCGCTCAGGCTGAACTCCCAGCCGGTCCCGGAAAATGCCATCAGCACCAACCCGAGTCCATAGAGCAGGGTGCCGCCGACCAGCGCCCGCGCCGCGCCGTACTTGTCGGCGATCATGCCGGCGAAGGGCGTGGCGAGTCCGTACACCAGGTTCTGGATCGCGAGGGCAATGGCGAAAGTCTGCCGGCTCCAGCCGAGGTCGGAGGTCATCGGTTGCAGGTACAGCCCGAAGCTGTGCCGCGTGCCGAGCGAGAGGGTGAGTATGATGCCGCCGCAGATCAGCACGACGGCAGGAGTGCGCCAGTTGGAACGGTTCATGATGGGTCACGCTTTTATGTGAGCGGCGCCATGCAGTGCTGTTTGAACGCCGGGCGCTCGCAGATTCGTTGATACCAGGCTTCGAAATGATTGAGCGCGGGGCGCTCGATGGGCAGATTGAACCAGCGGAACGCCGCCACTGCGATCGGGATGTCGCCCATGCTGAAAGCATCTCCGGCCAGGTATTTGTTTTGCGCCAGATGGGCATCGGCGATGGCGAGGGCCGCCGCTATCTTCTTGCGGTTTTCCTCGACCATTGCCATGTTGCGTTGATCGGGGGCGACGCGTACCAGTTCCCAGAATATGGGGCGAAGCACCGGCCACAGCGTGGTGCTGTACCACTCCATCCAGCGGTCGGCATCGGCGCAGGTGCGCGGATCGGCGGGCCACAGTTTGCCCTCCCCGTGCTTGCGCGAAAGGTAGCGTACGATGGTGTTCGATTCCCACAGGGTGAAACCGTCGTCATCGATGGTCGGCACCAGCCCGTTCGGGTTCATTGCGCGATACTCGGGGGTGTTGTTGACGCCGAATTGCCCGCCGGCATCGACGCGCTCGAAGGCGAGACCCAGCTCGTCGCAGCACCACAGTACCTTCTGCACGTTGATCGAATTCTTGCGGCCCCAGATCTTGAGCATGGCACTTTCTCCAGTTCAGTATTGATCGTTAGTTAACCACGGGTCAGGGCGCGCTCAGGATGACCGGCGCGCGCGCATGCATGGACGTGACGATGGCTTCGAGGGCGCCGGCGGTATCCAGCATCTGCGAAACCGGGATCGGGTAGGGGGCGCGGTCTTCGACCGCGTCGGCGAAGGCCTCGAGCCCGTAGCGCAGGGCGTTGACCGGTTCGAAGCTGAGCCGCTGCGGCTGGGCGCCGCTCCTGCGCAGCACCAGCTCGGTAGCGCCGACCGACTCGACCGAGCCCTCGGTGCCGAACACGTGTACGCGCCAGAAGAGCGGCGTTGTGCGCACGCCGCACAGCACGCCGCTCGCGCCGTTGACGAATTCGAAGAGCACGGACAGGGTATCGAGCGGCTCGGGCGGCGGCCGGTGCGCGAGGAGCTGCGCCTCGACGCGCCGGATCGGGCCCATCAGGTTCACGAACGCGTCGAGCACATGGATGCCGGTGCCGGTGAGGCTCGCACCCGGCACTTCGTCCGGCGATTCGCGCCAGCCGCGGTTCAGGCTGCGCGCATTCTCGTTGCTGAAGTGGCCTTCGACGTGCAGCGCTTGGCCCAGCTCGCCGCTTTCCGCGACGCGCTTCAATTCACGCATCGACGGCCAGAAGCGCTTGTCCTGTCCCACGCCCAGCGCGACGCCGGCCTGCCGGCAGGCCAGCACCGCGCGTTCGGCATCGGCGCGGGTGAGCGCCAGCGGTTTTTCGCAGAACACCGGCTTGCCCGCGCGCGCGGCTGCGACGATCTGGTCCGCGTGCAGCGAGTTGGGTGTTGCCAGCACTATGGCCTGGATCAGCGGGTCTGCAAGCACCCCGGCGTAATCGTCCGCGAGCTCGATGGCGTGGCGCTTCGCGAAGTCGCGCACGGCGTCGGGATGCCGCACCACGCCCCGCACGAAGCGCAGGCGGCCGCTCTTGCCCTGTACCGAATTGACGTGGTTCTGGCCCCAGCGGCCGAGGCCGACGATGGCTGCGTTGATCATTTATTTGGTGGTTAAAAAATAGCGCGCGTTGAGCGGCGGCATGGCCGTCCGCTCCGACGCGCGCAGTTAAGATGGCACGTCAGTGTTCATTCTTAACGTCAGTTGGGCTCGATGCCGGCAGCCTTGATGATTTGCGCGTAAAACGGGGTTTGATCGCGCACAAATTTCCCGAATTCTTCCGGCGTGCTGGTGCGCGGCGTGATGCTGACGCTCTCAAACCGTTTTTTGAGATCTGGGGAATTCACCGCTTTCACGATCTCGGCGTTGAGCCGGTTGATCAGATTGGCGGGCGTGCCGGCCGGCGCGAGTATTCCGTACCACAAGGGGACGATATAGTTCTCGATGCCCAATTCCTTTGCGGACGGCACGTTCGGCAGCGCTGCCACGCGCTCGGTGGCGAGCACCGCGAGTGCGCGCGCCTTTCCGGCCTTGACCTGGGCCTCTGCGGCCGGCACAGCCATGATCAGCACGTCGATTTCCCCGCTCACCAGCCCGATGAGCGCCAGCCCCGAGCCCTTGAACGGCACGTGCACCATCTTGGTCCCGGTGAGACTCATGAGGCGCTCGGGCGCGAGGTGCGTCGTCGTGCCAACTCCTCCGGAGCCGAAATTGAGCTTGCCGGGATTCTTGCGCATGAGGGCGATGAATTCCTTCACCGATTTCGCCGGCACCGAAGGGTGGACCAGGATGACATTGGGAACTTCGGCCACCAGCGACAACGCCACGAGATCCGATTGCTTGTAGTTCAGCTTGCGGTACAGGGACGGGGCAGTCGAGATGATCGGTGAGCTGAGCGTGATCGTGTAGCCGTCCGGCGGCGCTTTCGAGGCCAGCTCGAGGCCGATATTGCCGCCGGCGCCCGGCCGGTTTTCGGGAATCACCTGTTGCCCCATCTGCTCCGTAAGCTTCTGGGCAATCGCCCGGCCCAGCATGTCCGTCGGTCCTCCCGGCGGAAACGGCAGAATGAAATGCAGCGGCTTGTTGGGATAGCTCTGGGCCCAGAGCGGGTCGGCCATTGCGCCGAGAAGCAACAGGATACCGGCAACGATTGCACGCATGTTCATGGTTGTCTCCCTCTTTTCCGTCTGATGGGTTATGCGAGAAGGCCGGATGCCTTTAGATTGTTGTAAACAGCGAGGCGCCGGTGATTCGCGCAAAGCTTACGCTGCTTCGAATCGTCCGGCAATTGGCTTAGAGGCGATTAGCCACAGAGAGCACAGAGGACACAGAGAAAAACAATTCTATGTAAAAACAATTACTTGTGGATAATCGGAAATGGACGGCGATTTCGGCCGGTGCTTTACGGAAATGCAACAGTTGATAACCTCATGCCCAACCGCAGGTGCACGAGATGGTTGACCGCTGGAGCTAAAGTTTAGATTTCCTTGACCGGAGTGGTCGCAATTGTGCTTTTGAGGAGGGCGATGGCATGTAGGCAGTCTGCCTTATTGATATAGCTCTCACCGCTTGAGATTGGCTCATGGTTCTCAGCTTTGAGTCGCCACCGCCACTGCCCGACAGTTGAGCTACGATTAATCAGGCCAGAACCAGTGGATTTTTCTTGATACATTTCAAAATACATGAAGTTGCTCCTATGAGCATCGCAAACGGGCTGGAAAAAAGCGCAATTGGTTGGCCAGCTAATCGGGATCGGACATTAGAACCCACGGCGAGGACGCGAATGGTCCGGTGTTGTGTTGATCGACGGTTGACGTGGCGCAACGAGATTCTGATAGCCGCGTTCGCCAGTGTAGGGGTTGGTATTGCCCTGCGTGCTGTAGTTGTCGAAACGGTTGTTGTTTGGCGAACTGCGCATGTGTCCCTCCACGTATGTGCCGTCCCCCTTCACATAGGGGCGCACATACTGGTCAGCTATTACTGCGCCAGAGAGCGCCAATAACCCGAC
>CAYIRZ010000094.1:1378-3010 GCA_964365845.1 uncultured Streptomycetaceae bacterium | reverse complement strand
GCAGGAGTAAGCCGGGGATTATGGGAGGGGTAGTCCTTGATCGGTTGGGTGGGTTGATGCGACGATGGGGTTGAACACGCGCTGGCGTAGATCACGCCACGTCCGCTCCTTGGCATCCACCGAAATGGGGAAAGATCAATCTCGTTATGAAAGACCTGTTATCTATCCTGTTTTTCGCTGGCATTGTGTGGCTGGTGTGGCGGGTTTTTTTAAGCAAGCCCACGCCTCCCCCGCAGGCCAGTGAGCCCATGCCTAAGGAAGACCCACAAATTCGCCATCTGCGAAATGCGATGCAATTCGCCAAAACTCAGCACAAAGCGCTGACAAAAAAGCAACGCGAACAGGATGCTTGGCAACAGGCGTATGGTCACGCAAAAGCCGGTGAGCTTGACCAACTCAGCGGCATGGAATTTGAAGAATTTCTTGCCGGTCTGTTTCGTGCTCAAGGCTACGTAGCGGAACTTACCGCAGTCACGGGGGATTACGGTGCTGACCTCATCCTGGCCAAAGACGGGCAACGCATCTCGGTACAAGCCAAACGCCATATGGGCAGCGTCGGCGTGCAAGCCGTGCAAGAAGCGCTATCGGGACAGGCGTATTACCAATGCGATACAGCGTGGGTCATCACTACGGGAGCATTCACCACCAATGCGCGGGTACTGGCGGAAAAATCCGGCGTAAAACTGATAGGCCGCAGCGACATCGGTAACCTTATGGCGCAGCACTCCGCGAAACCAAAAAATGACTGAGCGCGAAAATCTACCTGCTAAATTAGCTGCGCAATATTTGGCTACAACGAGAGAGAAGCGTGGCAGCCTTGTGGCGCGAGGAATGGCAGCGCTGAGAAAGGATAATGATGCGCTCTATCGGCAGGCGAGAGTGGTGTTTGACCGAGGAGATGGAATAAGAAATTGGAATGCAGCTGATAATCCAGCTATTTCTTCCGCCTTCAATATCTTTCAGCAGCTGGCTGATCAAAAGTACGGCAAAGCCTACTACCCGCTGTCTATTCTCTACGGTGGATGTCAGAACATTGAAGAAGGCCAGACCCGCGCTAGGCATTTCACACAAATGGCTCTTGAGTGGTGCCTTGCCAATCAAACCAGTGAGGATGTGAAATTGTGGTGTGATTTGGGGGATATGCACAATCCCGGCTTTGTGGGCTACGGCGTTACCCAGAGCAAAGAAATAGCCGAAGCCTGGTATCGCAAAGCCGCCGAGCAAGGCGATGCGAGGGGGCAACGGGAACTTGGCCTGATGTTGCATGGTAATCCTCAAGAGAATGAGGAAGCGTTTTTCTGGATGCGCAAGGCTGCCGAGCAAGGGGATTCTATTGTTCAAATTATTCTTGGCGATCTTTATGACCTCGATGCGCAATGTGAAGAAGCGGTGTATTGGTTCCGAAAAGCCGCAGATCAGGGCGATGATTATGCTCAACTTAGTCTTGGCAGGATGTATGTAAGTGGTCACGGTGTTGAACAAGATGATGCGCAAGCTGTGTATTGGTTTCGCAAAGCTGCCGAGCAAGGCGATGAGGAAGCACAACTCAATCTTGGCCGAATGTACGCAATCGGTCGCGGTGTTGAACAAGATGATGCGCAAGCTGTGTATTGGTTTCGCAAAGCTGCCGAG
>CAYIRZ010000094.1:0-1278 GCA_964365845.1 uncultured Streptomycetaceae bacterium | reverse complement strand
CCCGAGGCGATTGTCGGCGAAGATGTGGCCTCACGCATCGTGAAAGCCATCCGCCGCATCGCACAGCTACGCCGCCGCATGGGCGAAGTGCAACGGCAAATGGACGGGATGCAACAGACAGAGATTTTTCATCTCAAGAAAACCATCGAAGAAACCGAGGCAATGGGTGGCGACCCGCTCGGCGACTTGGCGCAACAATTGATGCGGGAATTATCCGAGAGAAAAATTCAACTGGAAATCGCGAGACATCAATAACATGAATAACCGGGGTAAAAATGAGGGAGCACTGAGTGCCATCAGGGCCACATCTTGTATTATGATGTTTACTCCATCGGCAAGGAGTTTTTTCTATGGTCTCAACGTCTTCGCTCAGGGGCGCCGCGTAACAGTTCCTTAAAGCAAATTGTTATGCTCATTTTATAATATCGTACCGGTTCAAGGACCAGGTTATGTCCTCAATATTGTTCAGAATAAACTTTCCACCACGAGCTTTCTCAATCGCAATCGACATGTGCTTTCCTTGCCTAATAACTGATCTTTCTACCAAGCGCCTTACCTCGCTATTTGGGATTATAAGATGGTCGGTGACATATCGATTGCCTTCGAAGTTCCTCATAACCAAAATATAGAAAGTGGACGAGGAATCTTTAGCATCGAACGACTTTTGAGTTATCGTGAACCGATACCTTCCGTTTGTCGATATGTTGGAGGTCTTAACTTGAATGTGAAAATAAGAGCCATCTCTACTCGCCACCACGTCTATTCCATCATCCACCGTCATGGAGGATGCGTTAAATCCAAAGAAGAGCAATTCTGATAGGACAGAGAACTCGCCAGCTTTGCCGGTATATTGAGTGGTTACTTTTGGCTGTTCCGGCACTTTGAAGCTTTTAGACACATTACTACGTGACATTTTTAGCCGGTACATCCCCCTTTTTTTGCCGCCTTTATTGTTCTTTGGTTTTGAGAAAGGTGATTTTTGTTTCTTGTTTTTGATGCTTGATGCGAGAACACTGGAAACCTTATTCGATAGAACGTCTACGGTTATTGTGGTATTGGGGTATCGCTTCACAATGGCGGCCGCGATATCGTTTACATGCATCGCTTTTTTATTCTCGGCCAGTGCTTCAACGATTTGGTCTGTTAGATTCATTTCCCCCTCCTTTTATTGAGCATAACGTCCCGGATCAGCCGCGTGTCGGCTGCAGCCGGTTGTTGGGTGGCAAGTACTTCACCACGCTATCGACAATGCAAGTGAATAAGACCCTGCTATATACA
>CAYIRZ010000093.1:0-9491 GCA_964365845.1 uncultured Streptomycetaceae bacterium | reverse complement strand
GGAGTCCCTAACCATGCTGACCAAGCTACGCATTTGTCTATACATGGCCCTGTTAATATCGAGCGTGGCGGCCGCGAGCGAAGCGAGCGTGAAGCAGGCAATGCAGAAAAAATACCCCGGCGTTCAGGTCGAAGGCGTCGCCAAGACGCCGATCGCGGGAATCTATGAAGTGTTCGCGGACGGCGAAGTTTTTTACGCCGACGAGAACGTGAATTACATGATCGTGCGCGGGCGACTGATTGATGTCGCGCGCAAGACCGACCTCACCGACGAGCGGATGCGGGTTTTGACCGCCGTCAAGTTCGACCAACTGCCGCTCGACCTCGCGTTCCGCATGGTCAAGGGCAATGGCAAGCGCAGGTTTGCCTATTTTACCGATCCCAACTGTCCCTACTGCAAGCGCCTCGATCAGGAACTTGCCAAGGTGACCGACGTCACGGTCTATGTGTTCCTGTATCCGATTCTGTCTCAAGATTCTTACGAAAAGGCGACGGCGGTGTGGTGCTCGAAAGACCGGGTCAAGGCCTACAACGAGATGATGCTCAAAGGTAACCCGCCGGAGACCGCCGGCACGTGCGACACGCCGATCGAAAAGATTGTGGCTGATGGCCGGCAAAAGGGCATCAACGGGACGCCGACACTGTTTTTTTCCGACGGGCAGCGCGTGACGGGCGCGATTTCCGCGGATCAGCTCAAAAAGCTGCTCGACGGCGTCCGTTGAAGGGGAAGGATGAACCGCTGCCCTTACCAGTCCTTCATCGGCAGCGCACTTTGGCCGGTGCTGTCGGTATCGGTCAAGCTGCCGCAGCGGCCCAAGCCCGGCCCGGATCATGTCTGATCTCATCATCAATCCCGGCACCGAAATCAGGAACACGCAGCTCGAACTGCATCATTTCCGGCAGCGGCTCGCGGTGATCACCGGCTTCATGCTGGTGATGTTCGCTCTGCTGTTCGCGCGGTTCTTCTATCTTCAGGTCGTCATGCAAGAGCACTACCAGGCGCTCGCCGAGGCCAACCGCATCGCGATCGTGCCGATCGCGCCCAATCGCGGTGTCATTGTCGACCGCAACGGGGTCGTGCTCGCGCATAACTATTCGGCCTATACAATCGAGATCACGCCGAGCAAGGTCGCCGACCTCGACGCGTTGATCGATGAACTGGGCAAAATCGTCGACATCACACCCAGGGACCGGCGCCGGTTCAAGAAACTGCTGGAGGAAAGCAGGCAATTCGATAGCCTGCCTATACGAACACGCCTTTCTGAGGAGGAAGTCGCGCGCTTTGCCGTGAACCATTATCGATTCCCAGGCGCGGACCTGAAGGCGCGCCTCTTACGCCAGTACCCGCAGGGCGAGCTTTTCTCGCACGTCGCGGGACATATCGGACGCATCAATCAGCATGACCTCGACAAGCTCGAGGCCGATGGCCAACTCGCGAATTACAGCGGCACCGACTACATCGGAAAGACCGGACTCGAGCAGAGCTACGAGCGCTTTCTGCACGGCACGACTGGCGTCGAACAGGTCGAGATCGATTCCGGCGGGCGCGCGGTGCGCTCCCTCTCGCGCACGCCGCCGGTTTCCGGCAACAACCTCGTGCTCACGCTGGATGCGAAGCTGCAGGAAGTCGTCTACCACGCATTTGGCGACCGGCGCGGCGCCCTGGTCGCGATCGAGCCGGCAACCGGCGGCGTCCTGGCGTTCGTCAGCAAGCCCGGTTTCGATCCCAATCTGTTCGTGGATGGCATCGACCCCCAGAACTGGAACGAACTCAACACTTCTCCGGACCGGCCGATGGTCAACCGCGCGCTCGCGGGCACCTATCCACCGGGTTCCACCTTCAAGCCGTACATGGCGCTCGCCGCCCTCACCTACAGCAAGCGCACGCCGCAGCAAACCATCAGCGATCCGGGCTATTTCAACTTCGGGGGTCGCGTTTTCCGCGACAGCAAACCGGGGGGCTACGGGACAGTGGACATGCACAAGTCCCTTGTCGTGTCCTCCGACACGTATTACTACATGCTCGCCAACGACCTTGGGATTGACGCAATCGCCCGGTTCATGGCGTTGTTTGGCTTCGGCAGCCGCACCGGAATCGACATACCGGGCGAGTCGGCAGGCATCCTGCCGTCCCAGGAATGGAAGATGCGCCGGTTCAAGCAGATATGGTATGCAGGGGAGACCATCAGCATCGGCATCGGCATCGGGCAGGGCTATAACGCCTATACCCCGCTGCAACTGGCGACCGCGATCGCCACGCTTGCCAACGATGGCGTCATGTTCCAGCCGCACATCGTGGACTTCGTCGAGGACATCCGCACCCGGGAGCGCACCTTCATTGACCCGAAGCCCCTGCGCACGCTCGACGTAAAACCCGAGCACATCAGGATAGTCAAGGACGCGCTCGTGGGCGTCAACAAGGAGGGTACCGGCCAGCGGGCTTTCGCTGGTGCCGAATACGTGAGCGCCGGCAAGACGGGCACCGCCCAGGTGATCGGAATCAAGCAGGGCGAAAAATACGTCGAGAGCCACGTAGAGGAACGCCTTCGCGATCACTCTCTGTTCATCGCTTATGCGCCGGCAGACAAACCCAGGATCGCGCTCGCCGTGATCGTCGAGAACGCGGGATTCGGTGCGCGCGCCGCCGCGCCGATCGCGCGCTTGGTGTTCGATTATTATCTGCTGGGCAAGCAACCTGCCCGCCCGGCCAAGGACGACAAAGATGCCGCACGTCGATAGGCGCGAGGACAGTGGCTTTCGCTGCCCATGATCGCGGCCGGCGTCGCGCTGCTGGCGTGGAGCCATCGAAACGCGCCGCGCCGGCCGGCGTAAGGACACAGCGTGACAATAGCCCAGCCGAAAACGATGCACGGCGATCCCTGTCGAAGGTTTATGAATGCCGCAACAGGACGGGTCAATCGATCAGGACGGGCGAATTCATGGCCGAGGACTTGGGCAAGCGGCGCTTTCTGTTAGCCGCAACTGCAGTAGCCGGTGGTGCAGCAATCGCTGGCGCCGCCGTGCCGTTTGTGGCGAGCATGTTGCCATCTGAGCGCGCCAAGGCGGGGGGCGCGCCGGTAGAAGCGGACATTACTAAGCTGGATTCTGGCGGGCAGTTGACGGTGGAGTGGCGCGGCAAGCCGGTGTGGGTGTTGCGCCGCACTGACAACATGATCGCGGCATTGGGCACCCAGGACGATAAATTGCGCGACCCGCACTCGGAACAGCCGCAGCAGCCGAATTACGGCAAGAATGCAACCCGCTCGATCAAGCCGGAGTACTTCGTTGCAATCGGTATCTGCACGCATCTCGGCTGCGTGCCGAGTAGTGCTCTGCAGAGCAGAGCTGCCGGATTGGGCGCGGATTGGCAAGGCGGGTTCTACTGCCCTTGCCACGGGTCGAAATTTGATCTGGCAGGACGCGTGTTCAAGAACGTTCCAGCGCCGCTTAACCTGGTGATTCCGCCGCATAAGTATCTCAGCGACAGCCGTTTACTGATCGGCGCGGATCCCGAAAGCACGTGACCCATTGGAGGGGTTATCCTTTATGAACGAATATCCTGCTCGACCGGTTTACGTTGGGCCCAAGCGCGGTGGCCGACTGAAGCCATCCATCGGGCGAAAGGCATCCCCATGACGGCGAGCGTTCCGGTCAAGGACATCGCGTGGGGCGTTACGGTCGCAACGGCGATGTTCGCAGGGCTCGGCACCGCCGCCGCGCTTTGGGAAAATCCGCTATTCATGAGGATGACGCCGACCGGCGGCTTCGAGATCACGTTGCTGCTATTGCAGTCGGCTCTGGCGGGCCTCTATGTCGGTCTGCCGACCCAGTGCGGGGCGCGAACAGCCGGAGCCGGCGGCGTCATCGGCTTTCTCGGCATCGCGTGCCCTGTTTGCAACAAAATCCTCATGATCCTGTTTGGCAGCACTTTACTGCTGAAATATTATGAACCGGTGCGCCTCTACCTGGCGCTCGGCGGCGTTGCGCTCTTAGCCGTCGCGATCTGGCTCAAGTTGACCCGCCGGGACTGCATCAAGGCGGGAACATAGACAGACAGCATCGCGAGCTAGTGTAGGAGCTTATCACTGGTCCCCCGGTTCATCCGTGCTCGACGGTTTCAGTTGCGGCGACACGCGCCTTCGGATCGCCGAAAACCCCGCGCACCGTCGCGGATGGGCAAAGCCGTGGAAGCGGTATAGATCGGTAAGTCGTCGAGAGGTAGCCGTGCGCCAATCATGCCAGATTTTTTCATGCCGCCAAATCCCGCAAACCCTTATTCCATGCAGCTTCCCGACGATTTATCCGTCTACTACACTCATTTGATCTGCAGAAGACCCTCAATTTCAAGGTGGCCGCATGAGTGGACATCGGTGCGAAATGCGGATGACCCTCTCCTGAAACGCGACCACCACATTGGCGGTTGAATCCACCACTTACAACAATCCGCCGCCCAAGATTACAAAACTGTAATTTTCCTGTCACGTCGGCGTCAGGATCAAATCCGTAAAATTGACAACGCTATCAGCTCGGGCCGGTAGACCGCGCAGCAGCATCGGATTGCCGAATGCGAGATCGCAGGTCCGTTGGCGACTGGCGCGTTGTTGGGCGCGCAGGCTGTGGCAGCGGACGATGGTCGCAACGGCGTCCCCGCCGCGCGCGCGTTCGACTAAGCGGCAAGCCCCGAGCGCCGGCAGCCGGATCGACTGATTTATTGCAACCCGGGAAACAGCGAAGCGTGACATGTTGCGTTCCGACACAAACCCGCGCAGGGAACCGCACTATGGTGCCACGCCGCGCCGGTTGATCCGGCGCGGCCGAATTGCGTTGCTCTTCGCCTTGTTCGCGTTCTGGCTGACCACCGTCGCTCAAGCTTTCTGTCTGGTGCCCTTGGCACCGGTTGGTGCCGGCGGGACCAACGAACACATCGGCATGCCTGAGCGCGGGCCGGCGCAACAGCCCGCGGACTCACCTGACGATAATGCACACTGCCCGGACTCGCTTATCCCGGACGCTGCACCGGAGCAGGCGGTCACAGCGCCCGCTGCCGACGTCAAACTGGTAGTCCCCTTGGCGCCGGCTGCCGCCGGATTGGCTATTGGGATCGACGTCTCGGTCGCGCAGCTTCATCCACCTACACTTTTCCCTCCAGACCGCCCGCTTTACCTCCGCACTTCGCGTCTTCTGATCTGATCGCTCTGCCGCGACTCCGGCGATTGTCTCGGAGTCTGGCGGATTAGCGCGCTGCCGTCCTGCTCGGCTGGCGTGCGCCGTAAACATCCCGCCCTTCCCGACACGATCGCCGGTGCAACTCATTGCCATTGTGTGGTGCTGCTTGCCATGTGACGGCTCAGTCGGTTGGATCGATTCGAAAAGGAGTTCATTCATGTTGATCGAAAATCAGAAGTCGAAAGTTGCATCGATGGTAGCGGTCGCAGCGTTATTGCTGGTATCAATGCTCCCGGCTCATGCCGTGCCGAGCTTCGGGCGGCAAATGGGCATGGAGTGTTCGGGCTGCCACACGGTGTTCCCAGAACTGAATTCGTTTGGGCGTCAGTTCAAATTGCGCGGTTTTACTTTGGGCAACGCGCTGGATGACAAAAAATTCCCCTTGAACCTGCCCCTGTCGGCCGTAGTCGTGGGATCCCGGACTTTGACCAGCAACACCAACACACCGGGCGCGATGCCTGAGGAGCAGTTCCCGCGTGATGCTCAGACCGTCCTGCAGACCGCCGGCCTTTACTACGCCGGCAGGATCGCCGGAAATTTTGGCGCTCTGGTCCAATACAACTACGACGGGATCGAATATACGAGCAAGATCGAGATGGCCGACATCCGCTACGCGAACAGCACTACCTTGAACGGCAAGGAGCTGCTCTTCGGCGTCACGCTGAACAACAATCCAACCGTTTCAGACGTCTTCAGCAGCACGCCGATGTGGAGCTTTCCGCACCTGATGTCCGATGTGGCCCTGATGCCGAATGCCGCAACCTTGATCGACAACACGCTGTTCGGGCAGGTCGGCGGCGTGGGCGCATACGGATACTGGAACAACCTTCTGTACGGGGAAGTGGCGTTCTACCGCAGGGCCACTAAAGGGCTGTTGCGGCCGTTCAGCAGCGGTATTGATATCGAAAACGTGGTCGACGGTTATGCCCCTTATTGGCGGCTGGCGCTGCAGCGCGAATCGGGACCGCACGGCTTCATGGTGGGAACGTATGGCATGACGGCCGATGTTTTCCCGGACGCAGGCAATCCGTTCGGTGCAACCGACCGCTTCAAGGATCTCGCGCTGGACGGGCAATACCATTACAACGCCGGCGACCACCTCGTTTCCGCGCACGCCACCCGGATCCGTGAAAAACAGGACTGGAATGCGAGCTTCCCGCTCGGCATGACCTCCAACTCTTCCGCCACGCTGAACACGTTCAGGGCCGACGTGCATTATTTCTACAAGCGCCAGTGGGGTGGCGGGATCCAGTACTTTTCGACCTGGGGCGATGCCGATGCCACGAGATACGCCACCGGAGAAGCGGTCATGGGCAGCGCCACGGGCAGCCCCAACACCAAGGGCTGGATGTTCGATCTCAACTATCTGCCGTTGCAGAACATTAAGTTGGGGGTGCGCTACACGCGCTATGACAAATTCAACGGCGACAGCGCCAACTACGACGGGATGGGCAGGAACGCCAGAGACAACAACACGGTGTTCTTGTATGGATGGTTCCTGTTCTGAAATGTCGGCAACCGGGAGTAATCAGGAATTCCTGCGGGCGACGCATAAATCGGGGCGGTACGGGGTGAAACAGATTCCGCCCCGATTTTTTCAACCTTAGAGGAGAGCAGCATGAAAGTCGCATTAGCAGGGATGATCGCATTAATAGAAGTCTTGATTGCCGGCCAAGCCGCTGCTGCGGAAGGAAAGGAAATTTACGCCAAGGCTTGCTCTGTTTGTCACGTAGCCGGCGTGGCTAACGCGCCTAAGCTTAACGACAAGGCCGCGTGGGCATCCCGTATCAAGCAAGGGAACGATGCACTGGTAGCTTCGGTAATCAAAGGCAAAGGGGCGATGCCGCCCAGGGCCGGGAATGCTTCACTGTCGGACGCCGACATCAAAGCTTCAGTGGATTACATGATAGATCAGGCTAGGTGACACTGTACGGGTTGGGGGTGCTGCACTTTATGAGTGACGACGTTCTTGCCAAGAGCACTCCCGCGCAATGACGAACTTGATCTCCATTTCGTGATCTTCGATATATTGGAGCTGCGCAAGGCAGCCTGGTAGAAAGCAGGGCATGGCTTCAAAATGACATCTCAGACGAGCAACAAGATCGGTCTGGGTCTGCTGGCCGCGGCTTTCGCTTTCCTTGTGGTGGCGATCACGGCCGCACTGTGGTTCGAAGACAAACCCCTGGCTGATCCCAACGACCCTCAGCAGGTAACGCGCGGCAAGTCGGTGTATGTCCAGCACTGCGCGTTCTGCCACGGCGTCCGCCTCGAAGGTCAACCCAACTGGCGCGAGCGGTTGCCCAGCGGCCGCATGCCCGCGCCGCCGCATGACGCGTCCGGACACACCTGGCACCACCCGGACGCGATGCTATTCGGTATGATCAAATACGGACTGGTTCCCGGCAAGTATGCTCCGCCCGGTTATCAGAGTGACATGCAGGCCTTCGGCGGCGTGCTATCCGACGAACAAATCTGGGCGGTGCTGGCCTACATCAAGTCATCGTGGCCCGAGAAGATCCGGAGGGCGCAAGCCGACATCACCCGAGAGTCCCGGCAACGCTGACGAGAAGTTTGTCCGACCTAAGTCAGACAAACTCCCAGAGGCTCGGCCTTGAATTATCCGATAGTTGCTCCTCACCGTAACCATCAAGGAGAAACCCATGAAGAAGTTATTGATCGTCATGTTGGTTACAGCGTTTGCTGGCTTCGCGTGGCTCTCACTTCCAAGCCTCGATCAAGCGCAGGCGCCGGGCGCCCGACAGCAAACCGCCAACGGCAGCGGTTTGGTGCTGGGCATCGACAAAGAAAAAGGCGTGGTGACGATCAGCCACGGGCCCGTGCCGGCACTGAACATGACGCCCATGACGATGGGTTTCCCCGTCAAGGACAAGCGCCAGCTCTCCAATCTGCAGCCGATGCAAAAGGTCGAGTTCCAACTCGCCTACGACGGCAACGATTACCTCATCACCGAAATCAAATGAATCGGCGCCCGTTCCTCGCCGGATTGTTCGCTTATGTCGCACTGGTTGCACTGGTTGCGCTGGTTGCGCTCGCGCGCCGACCAGACGGTGCTGTACGAAAAGGCCTCGGCCTATAGCACGATCGTCGTCACGAAAAAGGAGAAAGTGGTCCATCGTGGCCGGAGTAACACCGAGCCCATTTATTCGTTTGTCTACCAGCGTAGCAGACGCGGGCCTAGCATTGCACCAAAGGCCGTCGGGATCAGCATACCGAGTAGGTACCAGATACCGATGAACGGCGCGGCCATCTCCGTGCAGTACAGCGCATAAACCAGTGCGCCCCCCGTCCCTGAGAGCAGCCCGATCGCGGCGCCGGCAAGCGCGAGCCTCGTCGGCGCAAGCCCTTTCATCGCCCACATTAACGCGCCAAACAGCGGCATGGACAGTATCCCGATGTTGAACGGGCAGGATGCCCAGGTATCGCCGAAGACCAGTGTTTCGCGCTCTCCGGGCGCGGCGCCGAGCAGTATGACAGCCGCAAGCAGCCACAGCGCCAGGACCGGCGTGGCAATCGCCGCAGGCACACCGCCGAGCGCCACACCCGGATGCGACAGCCGTAGTGTCGCAAGCAGTGCGCCAGCAAGAAGCGCAGCGGGAAACGCCAGCTTCACCCAGAACATCGGCAGCCGCGCGGCCGCGGCCAGATCCGGCCGCACGCCGAACATGATCGCCATCAGCAGCATGGTTCCGAACGCACCCCAGCCCAGCGCAAGCCCGTAGCGGCGCCGCAGCGCATGCGGTTCGACGGCATCCGCGCCGTTTGCGAGCATGGCGATCAGTTCATCGGTTCTCATCGTTTACCGCGTATCATCGCCGCGAGTGCTCCGTATCATCGCTGCTACTTTAAGGCCGCAGTGGACACCGACCTTGACGGCCGCCTCTCTCAAACCAGTAGGTCCCTGAGTCGGTCTTCGCTTGCGTTCACTCGGCCCTCATTTCTGATTCGTTGTTTTGCGGCATTTGGTTACAGCCGGGGTGAAAAAAATCGGCCTGAAGCCTTAGCACTACGATGCGGCGCATCTCATTACCCAAGGCTTTGGCCACCAGGATTTCGACGAACCGCGGCGAGTGGTTGTGCGCCGATGCGAGCTGTAAGCGCGTGTGATACGCCTACCCGTTAGCGTCATGGTTGTTGTCCTTGACGAGCTTGGACGCCGTTGGTTGCTGGCCGAGAAGATAGTAATCGAACACCCGCCGCGCGATCGGCGCGGCGGCGCGCGCGCCGAGGCCGGCATTCTCGACAATC
>CAYIRZ010000092.1:7825-9561 GCA_964365845.1 uncultured Streptomycetaceae bacterium | reverse complement strand
TTTTCCCACTCGGCCTGTTCGAGGAACTGCTTGACCGAGAGTTCGCCGGCGATCCACTTATCCAGCACCGGCTGCACCCGGCGCGGGAACGATTCGAAGCCGATGACCATCCGCGGCCGCAGCAGGTGCAGTGCCGCCAGCGTTTGCAGCTGCCATTGATGGTCGTCGGCATCGTCGTGCTGTTCGCCGAGCAGCACGATATCGCGTTTGGCCATGGCGACAAGCAGTTCGGAACCGGGGATTGCGCGCGGCCGGTCGCCGGTTATCGTATACCAGGTCGCAGGGGCAAGACAGGTTTGGGCAGGCGCCGGATGTCCGGGTTGTTCCTGGGCATGCGCAGAAACGGTGCAGCAGCAGGTAAGGACGCCGGCCAGGATGGTGGATATTTTTGTGTTCATGGTGGTATAGATTATCCTATTTAGCAGTCCGCCCGGCCCAAAGTCCGACAGACTGCTAGACTAGAAGTTATCTCAAAAACATTGAAAACCTAATGAAACCGCCCAGCCCTCATCCCCGACCCTTCTCCACTAGTGGTGACGGGTCGGGGATGAGGGCTGGGCGGCTAATGATTTGGTTTTTGAGACAGGCGCTAATTAAATTTTCCGGGTTAGCGCTGCTTGTCGTTGTGCTTTGCATCGCAACCATTCTGGCTATGGCTGCGGAGAGCAGAGTCGTTCAATCGGAGAAACATGCTTTCCGCATTGTGACGCTGGTCGAGGGGCTCGCGCATCCGTGGTCACTGGCATTTCTGCCCGACGGACGCATGCTGGTGACCGAGCGCCCCGGCCGGCTGCGCATCGTGTCCAGGGACTTCAGGCTCGATCCCAAGCCCATCGAGGGTGTGCCGCAGGTGGCGGCGGTGGGGCAGGGTGGCTTGTTCGACGTCGTGCTGCACCCGAAGTACGCCGAAAACGGTTGGATCTACCTCTCATATTCGGGTCCAGGCGACGGCGGCTGGAGCACGGAACTGATGCACGCGAAGCTCGATGGTCACCGGCTCGTGCAGTCGCAGGTGCTGTTCCGGCTCGAACCTAAATCGAGAACCGGCGCTCACTTCGGCGGCCGCATCGTGTTCGATCGCCAGGGCCACGTCTATCTCACGCTCGGCGACCGCGGCGAGCAGGAACGCGCGCAGCGGTTGGATGATCATGCGGGCTCGGTGATCCGGCTGCACGACGACGGGCGCGTGCCGGCGGACAATCCTTTCGTCAAGCGCGCGGGCGCGAAGCCGGAGAAGTTCACGCTCGGCAACCGCAACATGCAGGGCGCGGCGCTGCATCCGAAAACCGGCGAACTGTGGACGCACGAGCACGGCCCGCAGGGCGGCGATGAAGTGAACGTGATGCGCGCCGGGCGCAACTACGGCTGGCCGGTGATCACCTACGGCGTCAATTACGGCATCGGCACCAGGATCGGCGAAGGCACGCACAAGCCCGGCATGGAGCAGCCGCTCCACAAATGGGTGCCGTCGATCGCGCCTTCAGGCATGGCGTTCTACGAAGGCGACAAGTTTCCCGCGTGGCGCGGCAACCTGCTGGTCGGCGCGTTGAAAGACCAGATGCTGGCGCGCCTTGAACTCGACGGCGAGAAAGTGACGAAGGAAGAGCGGCTCATCAAAAACGCCATCGGCCGCATCCGCGACGTGCGCGTGGGCCCCGACGGCTACGTCTATCTGCTCACCGACGAATCGAACGGCGTGCTGGCGCGGCTGGAGGCGGTGAAGTAGCGTCTTGCGG
>CAYIRZ010000092.1:0-7725 GCA_964365845.1 uncultured Streptomycetaceae bacterium | reverse complement strand
CTAGCGGGCGCCGAAGTATTCGATCACCCAGATGATTAACGCCACCGCTGCGGCCCATAACGGCAATTTCCACCAGAAACTCAGGCCGCAGCGGATCAGGCGGCAGGCCGTTGCCAGGAGGACTATCGCCGGAAGCGCGATGAATGCAATGAGCCACGTCGCCTGGATGCCCGAAGCGGGAGGATGGATGATCTGCCGGTACCAGCTTATGCCTACGATCAGTGCCAGAATTGACACCGCCGCCAGCGTCACCATGAAAATCAGGGTTGAGTTCGGCGACCTTCTGAGGAAGGTCGCGGCACCATGGAACAGTTTGAGGGCGAAATTTACCCAACCGTATATGGGGCTCGCCAGCACCGCGCGGCGCCGCTCGGGTTTGAGTGCGTGAAGCAGCGCGTTGCGCAGGACAAGCAGCGCGGTCGCCGCGATTTCAAGCAGTACGAGATAAGGAACGTGTCTGAAAAGGTCTTCCGAACCGACGCGGTAACAGTCGCGGAAATACTGCCCGAGCCCGCCGGGATAAGCGGTTGCGTTCTGCTTGAACTGCTGGACAAGCTGACCGGCGGCTGCCACAGCGACAAGCGGGTCGAGATCGTTTCGTGCGGGCTTGAAGGAGAAACTTGCGGCGTCAAATTCGACTTTCCCCCCGTGTGGCTGCGCTGCGACTGATTCGGAAACGCGATATTGGTTCCAGTCAGCTTGCTCGAGGATCGCATCTTCGACAACCTTCGGCAGGTCCTCGTGCAAAATCTCGAGCTGTGCGGCTTCGATCAATTCGCTGAGTTTCGCGTCGAAGCCGGCATATGCGGCATCTTCGCCTGAGAGCAGGCCGAGAAGCCACAAACGTAAATCGCTTTGTGCCTGTGGTGTGCTATGCGGGAACAGAGCTGCAGGGTCGAGATCGTTCGTCAAGCGCCGTTTGAGATCACTAGCGAAATTTTGGTTCCTTGCAATCTCGCGAATGCGCTCCGGCGTTAAAAACGTCTCGACGATTTTGCACGTGCCGTCCAGCCGGCCCCACAGGATGTCGTTGGAGCGCCAGGAGCGTTTGAAGAACCCGCCGAAATGATAGAACGCATCTCCCGATACCTTGTCCTTAAGCGGCCTGTGGCTCAGCCCGCGCTGTGCATCCTTGGGGCTGATGCGGATGGTATCGATGATGTCCTTCTCGAAAATCCTGCTGGAATACTGGAGCGGAAAGAGCAGGGCATCTATGTAGGGAAACTCACGATGCAGCCGCGACAGTTCTGCAACATGAGGATTGTTCGGATATTGTTCGGCGATCGCCCGGATAACTTCCTGCTCGTAGCGGTCGGTTTCGCGCAGGATGCTGCGGAAGCCGGCCGCGGGTGCAAGCAGCACAACCCCGCCGGTGCTTTCCTTGAGTTTCGTGATGCGCGCGTCAAGGGTAGTGTAAAGCTGCGACATTGCATCGCCGCTCTCGGGCATGAAACGCGCGTCCGGAGCGACGGGACGGCCGTAAGCGCGGCCGAGCACGGCTCTCAGCCGATCTCCTGATGGACCGTCGATGTCAAGCAATGCGCTCAGCTTGTTGTCCACTTCCCGCCACGTTTCCTGCGGTGACTTGTCGTGCCACGGATATTCGATTTCATCGAGTGTCTTTTCGACCAAAGTGCGCACGATCTCGAGCGTGGTGATGAGGGCGTTTAGCCGATCGAATACCTCGCGCGAGACCGCGGGATCGGTCGGCTTCGCGATCTCCCGGTCGTAGTAGTGGTAGGCCACGTGAAAGGCGCGGCGGATGCGGAAGTAGACATCGTAGTCACGCAGAATGAGGCTGCCTTTGCGCGGCCACAGTTCCAGCTTCTCCGGATTGTCGAAGCCTGCAAACAGCAGGCGCGCGGCCGCTTTTTCCTTCGGTGTTTGCAGCAGCTGGTTTCTGCCATCCTTTCGCAGCACGCCGTCGACTGCGCGTTCGCTCAGCGCGATCAGCCGCAACAGCTCATAACTCGAAAGGTTCATGGAGTCGGTAGAGCTGTCGTCGGTATCCGCGGCGCTCTGGATGATGAAACTCAGCGTCGACGGTGCGTGCTGGTTCTTGTCCCCGGCACGGCCAAGGAAGGCGCCAGCGATACGGTTGTATTGAGCGATCTTGCTGTTGTGCTCGGCGAGGAGTTTCAGGTCTTCCGAAATGCTCTCGTAGCCCGGTATGCCAACAAGGGCGGCAAGCGCTGCCTGCACTACATTGGGCATCGAAGCGGCGCTTCGTTTGCGGAACTCCTCGGGGTCGGGCTCGATGTAGAACAGCTTGCGCTCAACCCGCCGGTCGGTAGTGCGGTAGAAAATCTCCCTGATGGTATGGGTAAACGGTTTGTTGTCCAGCACTCCGCCATCGAGAAAAGTGCACTCCTTGCCGAGGGCGCCCCACTTCTGCAGCAGGCCGTCGGGTGTTCCGTCGTCGGGCGGGTTGTTGGCCACGCGCGTCGGCTCGAACGCTACCGGAAAGGTCGAGGTGCAGCGGGACAGCGTGGCCAGGGCCTGGTAAGTGACCTCCGCATCCGCCAACACCTTGCCTTCGGCATCCCTTACCTTGAAGGGTTCCTTGCGGCCTTTGCGATGCTTGAGCACGAATACCGCACGGTGATCCTTGATGTCCACCGGATAGCCGCGATCGTCCAGCACGGTGTAGATTTGGCCGTCTACATCGGTCGAGGTCACGAAGAGGTCCAGTTCGTCGAATGGCGACACGTCGTTTTCCGCCGGGCAGGGCGGCATTTCACGGAACGCCTTCTCCAGACTGGACTGGTAATAGCCCTCGCTGTCGAGCAGTGAATTGGTCGATTCGCCGTCTTCTTCGGGAGAACGCAGCAGACGGCGCATGTCGCCGCTCTCGCGCCACAGCGTGGCGCTTGCGGAAAATTCGAGGTTGTTGCACAGCGCATAGGACAGCAGCACGCCGTTGATGCCGCCAGCGGAAGTCCCGCTGACGATGTCGACCACGATGTCCGAATCGGTCATCGCCTTGAGCAGTTTGTAGACGCCGCGCCCGCGGACAGCGCGAAAAAACTCGTTGGTCACCCCGTTAATGTAAATGGCGAGCGATACGCCGCCGTACATGACGAGACCGACGCGGATTTCTTGAGTCTTGCGGTGGAGGGTGGAGTTCATGCCAGTGTCCTCGATGATTTCGCGCATCAGCCGCCCCTCGAAGCGGGCGTACTCCACGACGGCGTCCCCATACCTTCTGCGCAAATCGAACAGGTCATCAAACGAGGTCGCCGGGCCCTGCACCTGCGTCGTTTGCACCGGCCAGCAATGTCTTAGCCTGGTCCACCACGCTCTGTAATTGTTGCAACGCGGGAAGCGGGCTGTTTCCCCCAAGGTCATCGATCGCCCGCTCCATTCGTTTGATGAAATCTTGAAACTGTACAGTGCGAGCTTCGACCTCAATAATAGCGTTACCAACAAATTCTCTCGTGAGCGCATCGCGGGCTTGCCGCGCCTTGTTTCGCTGATCATCGGTCGCGGCCCTTGACCTCGCTATCGCGTCCAGGGCTGCCTCTGCTTGTTCATATTTCTGTAAGGTTTCGTCAGGGGATGGCATGATGAACCTCCTATTCTTTAGCGTTGTACTTGAGGAATGCTTGGCGCAGAGAAACAACCGCATCAAGCAGCTCTCCGCTGGGTTGGAATGTGGGCCTTGCGGCCTGTGCGGCAGCTCGAAGCTTGTTGATGTTGCCAGATGTCTGATCCAGTAGCTTGCTGTATTCGATCAACACCTGTTTGTACGCGACCAATTCCGCGTTTTTCTTTAGTGCCTGTTCGACAAGTTCCTCGATCTCAGACGTAATTGCCAACAATTGCTCGTTCACCTCGGGCGTCGGCGCGATTGACGTGTTTTGACTGATTGCAAGGTCTTCAACGGGCTGCTTGCCGTCTGGTAATCTGGGTAACCGAGCCGAGGCCAGGTTGATTCGGCCGACCTGCCCGTTCACGTCTTTAGTTAGCTGGTATCTGCGAGCGAGTTTGCCGAAGCGTTCAGTCAAATCAAAGATCCTGTCGAGCAGCGGCTTGTACTGAAGGTTGTTAAGCCCATAACGGATTTTCCAGAAATCTTCGATGTCAGCCTTGAGAAGGTGTCCGATAAACTCGCCATTGATAAGATTGCTTTCTTTCTCCTTCTCGATCGCATTGAGAAAGAGCTGTCTCGCGCGCTCACGTTCCGCCTCGACCATCAATATTCTCAGCGGCCCCAGAAAAGGTGCCAGGCTACCTACGGCATCCTTTATGGCATCAACCGGAAAACTATCAAGGCTCTGCACCAGTCCGCCGACGGCCGCGCCCAATTCCTGCGCACTGCGTCCCTCGGCTAGCGCAGTTAGGGAATCGTTGTATCGCGCCACGACTTCCCAGGCACGAAAGCGAATGGCCACATGGTCAACGCGCTGAGAGGTTCTGGTGACCGCAGTGATATCCGATATGGAAGGACGCATGGAACCGCCAGGATTCGAGCCTGATGGTTTCGTGGATTGCGATGCGCGGCCCACGCACTGAAGAACATCACACTGCTCCTTTGCCTTACCATAATCCAAGAGGACATCTTCCCCAGCAGCGCGCGCTTTGGCGAAGGCTTCCTTGTATGCTCCGAACTCCTGTGTGGGAAGCGTGGTACACGCCACAAGAAAGGAAAGGAGAAACGCTCCCAGCAGGTTGAGAAATCGTTGTGCCGGCGACCCATCCAGCCAAAAGGCGGAGATTTGAATCGTTCGCATTATTTTTTCTCCTGTTTATAAGTACCCAAATCTACCTTGATGCTATCGATCGGCCCGTGATCAAAATTAAGCGCGCGCAGACGCTTTTGGACACGCTCGACTTCCTGGCCATGAGAACCCAGCCGATGCGCAGCCACGGGTGCAGGCTATAGTGGAAACGGAAAATGCTGCGGATGTGAAACTGACATTGCGTAATCCCCCTGAACTCCAACGTCATAAAACTGTGACTTATTGGTTAGTGTGCGACGGCTGTTTGCGAAAATCAAATCTCCCATTTTGTTAGATTTTTGCGGGCACACTGCGGCGGCATGGGGAGCATCGCGGCAAGGTGCTAGAATCCCATGTCCACTCCCAACGTCGAAGAAATCCGTGTTAAATCAATGCAAAATTTCCTGCTGCTGCGCCATATCCTGCCGCTGCAAAGAGACTGCTTTCGGCCATTCCGGCATTGACGCGGCATGAAAGGGTTGATCGTTGCCCTGCTTGCGACGCTTGTCAGCCAGTCGTTGACGTCGGTAGCGGTATTCACGCCCGCGATTCTGGCGCCGGTAGCGAGTGCTGACATCGGTGTCCCCGCCACCGCCATCGGTGCGTTCACTGCGCTCATTTATTTTCTGGCTTCATTTTCGGCACCCATAGGCGGTACTTTCGTGGCGCGCTACGGTGCCGTGCGCGTGAGCCAGATCTGCCTGGTGCTGACAGCCGGCGGACTGGCGATCTGCGGTCTGGCTCATCTTGCGGCGGTGGTTGCAGGTGCGGTGCTGATCGGGGTGGGCTATGGACCGGTCACGCCTGCCAGTTCGGCGCTGCTTGTCGAGCGCACGCCCGACCGGATGCGCAATCTGATCATGTCGATTCGCCAGACCGGCGTGCCGGTGGGCGGTGCATTTGCCGGTGCGGTGGTGCCGTGGCTCGTTATTGCCATCGGTTGGCGTGTGACCGCCCTTGTCATGGCAGGCTTGACCTTGCTGTTCGTGCTGGCACTGCAGACGATTCGCGGTACTTATGATCATCCCGGCCTGAAGTCGACGGCGCGGCGGCCACCGCTGACCAGTCTGCTCAAAATGGTATTTAGCCATCCGGAACTGCGCCGCGTGTCATTTACCGCGTTCGCGTATGCCGGTATGCAGATGTGCCTGGCAAGTTATCTCGTTGTTTTTCTTACTGAAAATGTTGGGCTCAGCGTGATCAACGCAGGCGCTGCCCTGTCTGCCGCCATGATCGCCGGCATCGTCGGCCGCGTGCTGTGGGGGGTGGTGGCCGATTATGTCGCTGAAGCCCGCGTCGTTCTGGCGCTGCTGGGTGCGGTGATGGCGGTGTGTGCACTGTTGATGGCGCTGGTTACCGCGGCCTGGCCGTTCGGCGCGGTGTTGCTGCTGTGCGTGGTGTATGGCGCCACGGCTATCGGCTGGAACGGCGTTTACATTGCCGAAATCGCACGCGTTGCGCCCGAAGGCAATGTGGCGATTGCCACCGGTGCTTCGCTCGCCCTGACTTATTTCGGCGTGGTGGTCGGCCCCTTTTTCTTCTGGCTGATCGTGACGCTGACGGGCAGCTACGCGGCGGCGTTTGGTTCGGCCGCGGTGGTGACGCTGGCGGCGGCGATATCGATCATGTGCAAACCACCGGCCTTGCCGGTAACATGAGCCTTGGGAATGGCCGACAACTTTCGCATGGCAGTTATTCAGACCACCCCGTCCGCTCCGCGTCCACCCCTCCTAAAAAGGAGGGGAGTCCTTTGTTTGTGCTCCGCGTCCACCCCTCCTAAAAAGGAGGGGAGTCTTTTGTTTGTGCTCCGCGTCCCCCCCTCCTAAAAAGGAGGGGAGTCTTTTGTTTGTGCTCCGCGTACCCCCTCCCTGGGAAGGAGGGGGTTTATCAGCGGCGGGGTGGCGAAGCTCCCCTCCTGTCACGAGGAGGGGTGCCTCGCAGAGGCGGGGTGGTGGGATTGGTGCGTCAATTATTTGAATAAAACCCGGCAGGCGCTTTCATATGTCTTCATTGATCCATGCCACCATTACCGTTTCCGGCGACGAGTCGCTGCTGGATGCATGCGATGCGCGCATCAAGCTGCTGCTTGCGGGGCAGCAGATCGAAGGCGAAATCGGCGAGCATCACGGCGCTGCAGCGCTGTGCTATGACCTGAAAGTGAAAGGCGGCATCCCGTTCCCGGCGTTTGTCGAGGCTTCGCAGGAGTTTCCCGTGCTGAAGATGATCGCGGAATGGGTCAATGTCGATGCCGGCGCACGCGGTGCCGCGACCATAGTCGGTGGCAAGCTCACCGCGCACAACGTCGACCAGCTCGCGACCACGGCGCTCGGCGCACGGCCGGTCCACGTCGCGGTCGCCGGCGACGGCAGGCTGGAACTCGCGCTGACTTTCTTCCGTTCCAACCGCGACGAGTGGCTGGGTTATGCGCTCACCGCGGAGCGCGATGCGCTGTTGCGCGTGGTGCGCGCGCCGGACAGCGACACGGTGGAGTTGTTTGCGACCGAAGGCGGCGCGGAATGGAGCCTGCGCTGGCACGCCGGCATTACGCGGCCCGAATCCGGCGTCGTGGCCATGGCCGTGCCGCAGCCGGTCGACAAGACCGTATACCGCGAGCTGGAGAAAATGGCGCAGGCTTTCGTCGCCGAATGGATCTGGTTCGCGGGCGGGCCGGAAGAAGAGATCGCGATCGAAAGCGCGCGCTTCGCCCGTGATGGCCATGCGGTCCATGATGCCAACGTGAGATCGGCGCGGCTGCACAAGATGAAGCAGGAATCATCGCATCCGGGGGGCGGGCTGGAATTCAGCACCGTGGGCGCGGACGAAACCTGGATCAGAGACGTCGTTGCACGCACCTGGCTCGTGAATCGTGAGCCGTAAGCGGTGAGCCGTAAGCTGCGAACCAGCAACGGCGAAATGCGAATCATAAAACCGCCTGGAAAACATCCAATTCTCACTGCTCACTGCTCACTGCTCACTGCTCACTGCTCACTGCTCACTGCTCACT
>CAYIRZ010000091.1:0-9569 GCA_964365845.1 uncultured Streptomycetaceae bacterium | reverse complement strand
ACACGTAAAGCTTCTTTATTAAGCAGCCTGTCGCCCAAGCATCGATTAACAGCGATCCATTAACGCTACGCGTTCCGGCGAATAGGGCCAAGTCCGGCAGGCTGCTAGGGTAACCAAAGTGGGCAGGCGGCGCAATAGTTGAGCAAATCTCTCGGTTTTTCAGAGACCTCTGTTTCAGGCCAAAAAAAGGGCGCCGCGCGCCCTTTTTTTCGGTCACCCACCCGTTTATTGACAATAAAGTCTTGAACGCCGTCCCTTGATAAATCATAGGGATGGGTTAGCTATGGACAAAATTATCAGTCATAAAGTTTTGATCAAGTTCAGTATCCAGTCGTTCTTGAGCTAGGAGTTTGCCGGACTTGGCCCCGACAAACTCCTAATGCAAAACCGGCGCCAGGAAAAAACGAAAAAGAGGATGACGGGTACCGGCATCGGTTCATCCCCACGCGCGTGGGGAACACCTCTACCCGCCTTATTCACCAACCCGGCGCAGCGCCGCTTCGACCAGCTCTCGGGACAGGTGATGCCCCGAGGCGCTGAGTTCTTCGAGGAGAGGTTTGAGGGCCGGAATCAGCCCCTGCTGTCGCGCGTCAGGACGAATCTGCGTCTCCTGGAAGACTCTTTGTGAGGGCAGCGATCGGCGAGCGCGAACACTTCTCGATCATTTCAAATTCGTGCCTGGCCTCGCCCGCGGCGCGCTCCTGCCACGGATCCTTCTCGCCGGGCAGGGCGTATTGCAGTCGCGCATACAGCGCTTTTCTGCACTGTATTGATCCGGGTCAGCTCACCACCAGCAGATAAATCAGCAGCAAATTCAGGATCACGGAAGCAATGGCCAACGAACGCCATAACCACAGCGGCTCGCGCGCCATCAACGGGGTGCGCGGCACGGGAAGCACGGGTTTGTGCTCGCCGTGCTCCAGTGCGAGCAGCAGCTCTTCCGCGGTTTCAAAACGCAGTTTCCTGTCGCGGGCCACCGCCTTGAGCAACAGCAAATCCAGCCAGCGCGGAACGTCCGGGCGATAGCGCGAGGCCGGGATCGGATCGCCGAAGCGGGGATGCTGGAACGGTTCGACCTCGCCGTAGGGGTAATGACGGGTGAGCAGGTGATACAACGTGACACCCGCCGCATAAAGATCGCTCTGCGTGCTGGCCGCCTCCCCGGCCAGCAGTTCCGGCGCCATGAAGCTCGGCGTACCGGCTATCCCCTGTACCTCGGCGCGCGCCGTCCCGCCGTTCTGCGCCACGCCGAGATCGAGTACGCGCAGCTTGTCGTCGGCGCCCAGGTGCAGGTTGGCAGGCTTGATGTCCCGATGCACGATGTCGAGCCGATGTAGCGCGGCGAGTCCTTTCAACAGGCGAATGCCGAGCTTGACGACCTCGGCGACGGGGAAATGCGCCCCCTGATCGAGGCGTGCCTGCAGCGTCGCGCCCTCGTGATAGCTCATTACGTAATAGAGGTAGTTGCGCTCCGCCGCGGGAAGCGGCAGCACCTGCGGAAAATAGTGCGACACCACCCTGCGACCCAGCCATTCCTCCGCGAGCAGCGCCGCGTACTGCTCGGCATCGCCCTCGAGCGCCGGCTGCAGCGTCTTCATCGCCCACAATTGCCCCGTGGCGCGCTGCCGGACCTTGTAGAGCAGGGTCGCCCGCGACGCGTGCAGCAGCCCGAGGACTTCGAACCCGTCTATCGCGATACCGGGTTTCACGCGCGGCGGCAGCGGCAGCCGTTTGCCGTCGGTCAGCGATGCCGGAAGATTCGCCTCGCCCAGCGCGTCCACGCGCGCCACCAGCGCGCTGACGTTATCCTGGCCACCGCGCGCCAGTGCCGCCTCCGTCAGCGCCTGCGCGGCTGCCCGGGGGTCGGACTGCTCGATGAGCAGCTCGCGCAGGTTGTACTCACCCAGAGGCTCCCACGCGCCATCGCTCACCAGCAGGAATACGTCGCCCGCCTGGAGGTGATCCTCGGTGTAGTCCACCACCAGATGCGCATCCAGCCCGATCGCCCGGCTCAGCACGTGCCGCATGTCGGGACGATCCCAGACGTGATCGGTGGTCAGGCGCGACAGGCGACCGTCGCGCAGCAGATAGATGCGGCTGTCGCCGACATGCGCCGTGTAATAACGCGCGCCGCGCAGCACCAGCGCCGACAGCGTGGTGGCCATGCCGGCGAGCTCGCGATGCGCGGCGCTCTGCGCCAACAGCCAGCGGTTGTTGGCATTCAGCACCCGATCGAGCGCCAGGGGAACGCTCCAGGTCTCGGGCGTGGCGTAATAATCGGCAAGCAGACCGCGCACGGTGTATTCCGCCGCTTCCCGGCCGCCGCTGTTGCCCGAAACGCCGTCGGCGACGGCAAGCAGCAGGCCCTTGGTGTCGAGTTCGCCGCCGTCGGGTGCGACCAGGCCGAGGTAGTCCTCGTTGCGCTGACGCGGGCCGGTAAGGCTGGCATAACCGGTGGCAATCGTGAGTGGCATAAAAAAGAGCTCTCTTAGAGCGCATTTCAAAAAGACCAAGACAAATGTAACCGCCCGGCCCTCACTCCTGACCTCTCTCCCGGAGGGAGAGAGGAAGCATGTGCCTCCCTTCTCCCCTCGGGAGAAGGGTCGGGGATGAGGGTTCGAACGCCGATTGAACCAACGTCAAAAACGTACGCCACAAACTACAAATATAAACAAACAAAACAATGGATTATATTGTTGCTCTGTGTAATTACAACTTGAGCTTTTAGATTTTCATCGGCGTACCCGTCAAGCGCACCCGTCAAGCGGGTATTGAAAAGAAGGTATTGAAAAGAATTCATCGGCGGCTAATTTATTTTATTTTGTTATGGGCTCTTAGTAACCGCCGGTGAGCTCAGGCGAACGCCGATAGCACGGATTGCCGCTCAAACCTTGGCCGCGGTAAGGTGCGCGGCGCCCCAGGTCGTGCGCCAGCGCGCCTTGACGGCGGAAAGTCCGACCAACGCCAGCAACGCCAGCCCGCCGAATACCAGAAAGCCGGATTGATAGCTTCCGGTGAGCTGCTTTGAATAGCCCAGACTGGAAGCGAGGTAGAAACCGCCGATACCGCCGGCCATGCCGACCAGGCCCGTCATCACGCCGATTTCCTTGCGAAAGCGCTGGGGCACCAACTGGAAAACCGCACCATTGCCCATGCCGAGCGCCAGCATGGCCATCACGAATCCTCCCAGCGCCAGCCAGTCGCTGGGCAGCCCGAAGCTCACGATCATGATAAAGGCAGCGGCCAGCAGATACATCACCGACAGCGAACGGATGCCGCCGATGCGGTCGGCGATCATGCCGCCGACCGGACGCACCATGGAGCCGGCGAATACGCAAGCCGCGGTGAAATAACCGGCAACGACCGGCTCCAATCCATACTGGTCGTTGAAGTAGATGGTGAGGGACGAAGCCAGCCCGACGAAGCCGCCGAAAGTCACGCTATAGAAGAACATGAACCACCATGCGTCCTTGTCCTTCAGCACCGCGAGATACGCCGACAACGCCTTGGGCGCGGGACAATCGGGGCTGTCTTTGGCAAGCACCATATAGACCACGAACGCCGCAAACAGCGGGAAAGCAGCGAGGCCGAACACATTGTTCCATCCATACCATAGCGCCAGCGTCGGCGCGAACAGCGCCGCCAGCACCGTGCCGGAATTGCCCGCGCCGGCGATGCCCAGAGCCGTGCCCTGATGCTCCGGGGGATACCAGCGCGAGGCGAGCGGCAACGCGACCGCGAAAGAAGCGCCCGCCACTCCCAGGATCAGTCCCATGCCCAGCACTCCGGCATAGCTGCTGATGCCGTGCAGATAGCCCCAGATCAGTCCGGCGAGCACCACCAGCTGGCCGATGGCGCCAGCCTTCTTGGGCCCCAGATGATCCACCAGCACGCCCATCACGATGCGCAGCAGCGCGCCGGCAAGCACCGGCGTGGCCACCATCAACCCCTTCTGGGCGGCGTTCAAACCGAGATCGCGGGCGATCTGCACGCCAAGCGGGCCGAGCATCACCCACACCATGAAAGACAAATCGAAATAAAGGAAGGCCGCGAACAGCGTCGGCGCGTGGCCCGTCTTGAGAAACGGCGTCTTGGACATGCTATCTCCTGTGCCTGGTAAGCCACTCTTTCACGTTGTTCTCCAACGCCACTTAATGCACATCCGGCAAAACGCCTACCTGCGGCATTTTCGCCAAGCCGGTCTTGCGCGCGTGCTCCTCGAATCCTTTGTTGCGCCAGAAGAAGGCGCCCGGCATGGTGGTCGGGATCACCAGCACGTAGAAGAGGGCGCGGCCGATGAGCGCCGTGGCGACGATCAGCAAGGCGGCGGGCACCCAAGCCCAAAAACCGGCGGCGCCGTCGACACGCGCGACAGCCAGCGCGCCAACGAGCGCGATGGCAAGCGCAAGACCCGTGTTGCGCAGAATGTAAGTCTTGCCGAAACGGGTGCGCTGTTCCATGTGCGAGGCGGCCGCCTCGCCGCCGCGGCGCTCCAGGTCGCGCGCATGGGCGATCAGACCCAGGCCTTCGATCGCCAATCCCAGCGCTATCGGCCAGGCGAGCGCGGCGAGCAGGCCGGAAAACGTCTGCCCCTGGTAGGCCAATACGCCAGCGTAGACCAGCGCCACGACGAGCGGGCCCAGGGTCAACATCGAGCCGTAGAATGAGGTCGCCACCTGCCAGTGGTCCCAGAACGGGCGCGCCTTGATGCGATAGATCCGGTACATGGCGTACAAAGCCACCGGCCCGGACAGCGCCGCCAGCCAGCCGGCGATGTTTTGCAGCGTTTGCATCAGGTTCTGCGGCAGCAGCCAGGAAAACAGTCCCGGTGCCCCGGAAAGCAGCGCGTATGCGCCCAGCGCATTGAAGAACACGGCGATGCCGGCCACCTCGCGGCTCACCGGCGACCAGCGCAGATTGTAGAAGGCGCGGTAGAAGCGCTGCGGCTTGCCGAGATGCGCGGTGGAAAGCGCCAACGCAAGCGTTTGCAGAGCAAGCAAACCAAACAGCAGCGCGGCATGGACGGTCGGGTGAGACCGCGGCACGAGCACGCTCAGGCCGAGCAACGGGCCCAGAAACAGCGTGAGGAAGGCGCCGACGACCGTCTGCGAGATCAGGGTGAAGATCACCAGCGGGTCCTCGCGGGAGCGCAGTTTCTCGAAGCTCCACTCGCGGCCGGCCGGCCTTTCGGCGACCTGCGGCCGGTAGCGGATCTTGTCGGCTTCCTCTTTTTTGACGTAGACCAGCGGCATGCTGTCGGTGCGGCGCATCTCGCGCGGCAGGTCCCGAGTCTGTTGAAAGCGGATATTGGGATGGGTGATCCCCGGATCGGGGAAACCGGGAATCTCGAGCTTGGCCTGCACCCGGTTTTCCGGCGGGGTTTCGACCACCCCGAAATCCAGCGCCCCGGCGAGGCACGCGGAGACGCACGCCGGCTTCAAACCTACTTCCAGACGATCGACGCACATGTTGCACTTGGACACCTCGCCCTTGACCGGGTCGAGCTGCGGCGCATTGTACGGGCACACCCAGGTGCAGTAGCCGCAGCCAAAGCAGATGTCCGGGTCTTGCAGCACCGCGCCGTATTCGGCAAACTTGGTGTAGGCGCGCGTCGGGCAGCCTTTGAGGCAGACCGGGTCGTCGCAGTGGTTGCACGCCATCGAGATGTTGACGCGGCGGAAGTCCGGATAGCTGCCGCCTTCGACGTAGCCCACCGAGCGGAAGCTGATATGCGCCGGCAGCGCGTTCTTTTCGCTGCACGCCGCTTCGCAGGCGTGGCAGCCGATGCAGTTGTCGGCGGTGAAGTGGAAGCCGTGCTGCTTGTAGCGGTCCGGATTGGCGCTGATCGCCGTGCTGTCGTTGATCTTCAGGCTCTTCCCAGCGAGCGGATCGTTCTCGCCGGCGAGATCGATCGCCTTACCCCACTGGTTCAGCTTCTCGCCGTTGGAGGGCGGCAGGAGTGCATAAGCGGGCTCGTTCGGCCGAGCCTTGAAAGCGGGCGCGTGGGACTGGCAGCCGGCGCCGCCGCCGGACGCTTGGATGAAAGCGAGGCCTTGCTGGTCTACGCCTACCTTGAGCATGGCAGTCCCTTTATTGGTCATCGTGCATATGCCTGACAAGGCATATGCACCTCGAATCTCCCCTCTCGATCCCCTCATCCCCGCCCTTCTCCCAAGAGGAAAAGGGGGGCTCGAGCCTCCTCTCTCCCCCCGGGACCTCGGTGCCGCTTGACGGTAGAGAGGTCGGGAGTGAGGGATGGAGGGGCAGGGGTGAGGGATGAGCGTCGTCAAACATTCTTACGATGCTCATCAGTAGCTGCGCGCGGCGACGTTGGCCGCGGCCGCCGCTAGTTGATCGGTCGCCGGCTCGATTTTCACGGCGCACTGCTTGAACGCAGGCTGGCGCGAATACGGGTCGAGCAGGCCCAGCGTCAAGCGGTTGACGCACTCATGGAAATGGAAGGGAATGAACACCATGTTGTGCGGCACGCGGTGCGTCAGCTGCACCAGCACCACCGCATAGCCGCGCCGCGAGATCAGCCGCGCATAGGTCATGTGGCCGA
Source organism: uncultured Streptomycetaceae bacterium (assembly GCA_964365845.1). Classification (GTDB taxonomy): domain Bacteria; phylum Pseudomonadota; class Gammaproteobacteria; order Burkholderiales; family SG8-41; genus CAKKQX01. The sequence goes on along the minus strand of CAYIRZ010000091.1, from coordinate 3,007 downwards.
TGCCCAGCTCTTGCGCGGAATCCGGGTTCATTTCCATGTACGGCGTGGGCGAGAACTTGTTGACGTTGCCGATCTTGCCGGTGCGCGTGCGGGTATGAAAATGCTCGACCACGCGGCCGCTGTTCAGCCAGAACGGGAACTGCCTGTCCGGGCGCTCGTTGTTGTCGACGAAGGGCAGCGCCAACAGCTTGGCCTTGCCGTCCGGGTGCTGGAACACGCCGTCGGCGTACAAGCGCGGCGAGCCCGCCTCGGCGCCCTCCGGGCAAGGCCATTGAATGCCGCGCTGCGCCTCGATCCTGTCGTGGGTCATGCCGGAGTAGTCGAGCATGCGCCCCTTGGACAGCTCGCGCATTTCGTCGAACACTTCGGCGGACGTTTCGGGAAAGCGGATCTTGCGTCCCTGCTCGAAACGTTTCGCCAGCTCGTTGAAGATCCACAGGTCGGGCTTGGAATTGCCATGCGGCTCCATCACCTTGCGAACGAGGTTGACGCGCCGCTCGGTGTTGGTGAACACGCCTTCCTTCTCGCCCCACAGCGCCGCCGGCAGAAAGACGTGCGCGTATTGGGTGGTTTCGACGTCGGAATACGCGTCCTGGACCACCAGGAATTCCAGGTTCTGCAGCGTCTTCTTGATGCGCGGCATGTTCGGCATTGAAGTCATCGGATTCGTGGCGATGAGCCACAGCGCCTTGATCTGGCCGGTCTCCATGGCTGGGAAGATGTCGGTCATGAACAGCCCGCGCTGCTTGGGGAAGAACTCCGGATCGATGCCCCAGAATTTCGCGATGGTCTCGCGGTCTTGCTCCTTCTCCAGCGCGCGGTAGCCGGGCAGCCCGGAGCACGAGGACCATTCGCGCGTGCCCATGGCGTTGCACTGCCCGGTGATGGAGAGGCTGCTGCCGCCCGGCTTGCCGATGTTGCCGGTGATGAGGTTCAGGCTGTTGATCGCGGCGACGCCGTCGGAGCCGTGCGTGCTCTGGTTGATGCCCATGGTCCAGATCGACATCGCGGCGCCCGCTTTCGCGTACAAGCGCGCAACGTGACGTATCGTATCTTCGTCTATGCCGCAGATTGCGGCCGCGGTGGTCGGATCGTACTGGGCCACGAGATTGGCGAACTCATCGAAGCCGGTGGTGTGCGCCTCGATATAGGCGCGGTCCTGCAGGCCCTCCTTCAGGATCACGTGAGCGAGGGCGTTCAGCAGCGCGAGGTCGGTTCCGGGGATGACCGGCAGATGAATGTCGGCCATCTGCGCGAACATGGTGACGCGCGGATCGACCACGATGACCGGGAATTTGCGCTTCTCCAGCGCCATTTTCAGGCGCCAGTAAATGATCGGGTGCTGCTCCGGCAGGTTGGAACCGAACGCGAGCAGGCATTCGGTGTGCTCGAAATCCTCGTAGCACCCGGGCGGGCCGTCGGAGCCGAACGAGCGCTTGTAGCCGGACACCGCCGAGGCCATGCACAGCGTGGTGTTGCCGTCGTAGTTGTTGGTGCCGATGACCCCGCGCGTGAGCTTGCCGAGCGTATAGAACTCCTCGGTGAGGATCTGACCGGTGGACAAGATGGCGACGCTGTCGCGCCCGTATTTCTCCTGGATGCGCTGGATCTCGGCGGCGGCGTGGTCCAGCGCCACGTCCCAGCTTGCTTCGCGGTACGGGTCTATGGCCTTCTCGCGCAGCAACGGCGTCTTGCCGCGGTTCGCGGAATTGAACAGTTCGTGCTCGAAAATGCCCTTGATGCAGAGCTTGCCCTGGTTGACCGGCGCGTCGGCCACGCCGCGCGCGGTCACCGCCTTGCCCTCGGCGTTCAGCCCGACTTCGATCGAGCAGCCGGTGGAGCAGTAGCCGCAGGTGGTGTACTTCCAGTCGACCACGCCCTTGTCGGCGATCCTGATCGGATTCTTCGTGTGGCGTCCGAATAGCATGGTTTCCCTCTCTAGGCCCGCACCAGGACCGCGTCGCCTTCGATGCGCGCCGGGAACACGGCGAGCCGCACGTCCGGATCCTCCAGACACTGGCCGGTGGCGAGGCTGAAGTGCTGCTTGTATACAGGCGAGGCCACGACCACTTCGCCCTTCAGGTCGCCCACGATGCCGCGCGACAACACGTTTGCACGCGAGAACGGGTCGTGATTGTCGATGGCATGTACGCTGTCGTCGTCCAGCCTGAATACCGCGATCTGGCGCTCGCCCACAAGCGCGCACACGCCCGTGTTCGGCACGATGTCCTCCAGCCGGCACACTGCTACCCATTGGCCATTAGGACCAGCCGGCTCAGGAACCTCAAGGCCGATTGCAGGAATCCCCTCTCCCCCGGTTTTGGGGGAGAGGGCTAGGGTGAGAGGGGAAGGAGATTCATGATTTTCGGCATGACGACCGGCATTCTGGTTGCCCCTCACCCCAACCCTCTCCCCGTTGACACGGGGCGAGGGGGTGTCATTGAAAACGCGTCCGGAATCAGGTCCCGCGAGTTCGCGGCAGGAACTCTGCCCTTCCCGGACCTTCGCAATCAGGTCATCTCTCATACCTCCACCGCCTCGAGCGCCGACTCGCGTTCATCGGGGCGCACGGGCCGGATCTGGCCACGTTCGGTGACGAACACCACGTTCGAGTCCGGCCGGTTGCTGTTCACGAAATGGCGGAAGCGCTTCATGATCTCCGGATCGTTGATCGCCTTCTTCCATTCGCACTCGTAGGTGTCCACCAGCTTCTGCATGTCGGCTTCCAGCTCCGCGGCTATGCCCAGCGAGTCCTCGCACACGACCTTGCGCACGTAGTCGATGCCGCCTTCCAGGTTTTCCAGCCAGGTGGCGGTGCGCTGCAGCCGGTCGCCGGTGCGGATGTAGAACATCAGGAAGCGGTCGATGAACTTGATGAGCGTCCGATCGTCGAGGTCGTTCGCCAGCAGGTCGGCGTGGCGCGGCTTCACGCCGCCGTTGCCGCACACGTACAGGTTCCAGCCCTTCTCGGTGGCGATGATGCCGATGTCCTTGCCCTGGGCTTCGG
>CAYIRZ010000090.1:0-9643 GCA_964365845.1 uncultured Streptomycetaceae bacterium | reverse complement strand
TCTTCGGGTGTGATTTTGAGGGCGTCGATCACTTTTTGCTGCACGTCGGCGCGGTGGATACGCACCGAGCCGCCGCCGATTTCCCAGCCGTTGAGCACCATGTCGTGCGCTTTGGCGCGCGCGGCCCCGGGATCGGTGTCGAGCAGATCCTCGTGGCCGTCGGCGGGGGCGGTAAACGGATGATGCATCGCGTTCCAGCGTTTATCCTCGTCGTCCCATTCGAACATCGGGAAATCGAGCACCCACAACGGCCGCCAGCCCGCCTCCGCCAGCCCGCGCTCGTGGCCGACCTTCGCGCGCAAGGCCCCCAGCGCCTCGTTGACGGTTTTCGCGCGGTCGGCACCGAAGAAAATGAGATCGCCGTTCTGCGCGCCGGTGCGCTCAAGGATGATCTTCACCACCGGCTCGGTCAGGAACTTGAGTATCGGCGACTGCAGCCCTTCCGCCCCTTTGCCCAGATCGTTGACCTTGATATAGGCCAGCCCTTTGGCGCCGTAGATCTTGACGAATTCGGTGTAGTCGTCGATTTCCTTGCGCGTAAGTTCGCTGCCGCGCGGCACGCACAGGGCAGCGACGCGACCATCCTTCAACCGCGCGGCATCGCGAAACACCTTGAACTCGACCTCTTTCATCGCGTCGGTCAGCTCGGTGAGCTTCAACGACACGCGCAGGTCGGGCTTGTCTGAACCGTAAAGCGCCATCGCCTCGTCGTAAGCCATGCGCGGAAACGGACTCGGCAGGTCGATGTCGAGCACCTGCTTGAACACGACGCAGATCAGTTCCTCCGTCAGCGCCATGATCTCCTGCTGTCCGAGGAACGAGGTCTCGATGTCGATCTGGGTAAATTCCGGCTGGCGGTCGGCGCGCAGATCCTCGTCGCGGAAACATTTGACGATCTGGTAGTAGCGGTCGAACCCGGAAATCATCAGCAGCTGCTTGAACAACTGTGGCGACTGCGGCAACGCGAAAAAATGCCCGGCATGCACGCGCGAGGGCACCAGGTAGTCGCGCGCGCCTTCCGGCGTCGAGCGCGTGAGCATCGGCGTCTCGATGTCGATGAAGCCGTGACGGTCGAGGAAGTTGCGCACCGCCATCGCTACCTTGTAGCGCAACCGCAGATTGTTCTGCATCTGCGGCCGGCGCAGATCGAGGAAACGGTACTCGAGACGCACGCTTTCCGACAGGTGCTCGTCGTCCATCAGGAACGGCGGGGTCAGCGACGGATTGAGGATCTCTATGGTCTGCGCCAGCACTTCGATTTCGCCGCTGACCAGATTGGGGTTCACGGTGCCCTCGGGGCGGCTGCGCACGCGGCCCGTCGCTTTGATCACGAATTCATGGCGCAGCTTGTCGGCGGCCTGGAACGTTTCCGGGTTGTCGGGATCGCACACGATCTGCACCAGACCTTCGCGGTCGCGCAGGTCGACGAAAATCACGCCGCCGTGGTCACGGCGGCGATGCACCCATCCGTAAAGCGTGACGGTTTCCCCCAGGTGCTTGCGGCTTACCCGGCCGCAGTATTCGCTACGCATAGTTTTTATGAACGGGGATTGAGGATTAAAAAAACCGGGATTGAGGCAGCCTCAATCCTGCTGATTAATGATTTTGACCGGACGCGCTTCCACTATTTTGACATTGCCGCCGGGAGCCACGACGCCCATCGAAATGATGTACTTGAGCGCTTCGTCGATGCTCATGTCGAGTTCGATCACGTCGCTTCTCGGCATCATCAGAAAAAACCCGGAAGTCGGGTTGGGCGTCGTCGGAACGTAGACGCTCACGAAATCGCCCGTGAGATGGTTGGCGACATCGCCGCCGGGCACCCCGGTCTGAAACGCAATGGTCCACGAGCCCTGGCGCGGGTACTGCACCAAAAGCGCCTTGCGAAAAGCCTGTCCCGTGGGGGAAAACAGCGTATCGCTCACCTGTTTGACGCCGTTGTAGATGGAATTCACCACCGGAATGCGTGCCAGCACGCCTTCCCAGAACAGGACCAGCCGCTGACCGATGATATTGGTGGCCAGCAGCCCCGTCAGGAACACGATGAGCAATGTCAGCAGCACGCCCAGGCCGGGGATATGCACGCCGCCCAGCCACCGCTCGGTGCGAAGCTCCCGCGGCAGCAGCAGCAGGGTCTGATCCATGGTGCTCACCAGCAGGTCCAGCACCCACATGGTGATGACCAGCGGCACCCAGATCAGTAATCCGGTGATGAAATAACGCTTAACAAAAGTCTTTTTGGGCATCTTGAACACGATGGGCGCAATCATGCGCCGTTCTTTCACTCAGCCTGGAAAACGGCTGCAGACGCTACACTCTCATGATGATAGCGCGCGCCGGAATTTAGACCAGCTGACGGCGGGGGCACACCGCTTGCGATAAGCTCAATTGCACGCCGGGGAGGTGCCGGTGCTGCAGGTTGCCTCGGCTTTGGATTCCTTGGAATCTTCCTTCTTGGGGCTTTCGGGCTTGTCCTGCTCTTTTTTCGGTTTGGATCCGTTCTTGAAATCGGTCACGTACCAGCCGCTGCCCTTAAGCTGAAAGCCGGCCGCAGTCACCATTTTGTTAAGTGTGCCCTTGCCGCATTCCGGACAATCGGTCGGCGGCGCGTCGTTCATGCGCTGCAGGTACTCTTTCTGATAGCCGCAGAAAGCGCAACAATACTCATAAATCGGCATAGCAGACCCCAAACGAGAAAAAACCATTATACCTTAACCGGTTACAGACCGTGAATGGACCAGTAGGGACGATTTCCGGGATTACAAGGCCACCCGCGGGCACCCAGGAGTTTGTCGGACTTAGCCCCGACAAACTCCTAGCGACACATAAAACTTGGCGCAATGCAGCAGGAAACGGCAAAATCCGGGGCATGGCCTCCCTATTCGATTCCGACATGCATCTTGCTCCTCTCTTCGTCTTCTGGCGGCGCGTCTTGCTGACAGGTCTCGCCTGAGGCGCAGGACACCATGACCCGACAATACCTGCGTTCCCAGCATCTGATCGCCCGCGCGCGCGCCATGGGCGCCATCCCGACCGCGGTGGTCTATCCCTGCAGCCGCGATGCGCTGGCCGGAGCGCTGCAGGCGCACGCGGCAGGCCTGATCACGCCCGTACTGATCGGACCGCGGGCGCAGATCGCCGCTATCGCCGCGGCCGAGAAACTCGATCTCGGCACCTGCCGCATCGAGGACGTCGCCGAGCCCGTGGCCGCAACGCAACGCGCCGCAGCCATGGTCGCCGAAGGAAATGCCGAAGCATTGATGAAAGGCAGCCTGCATACCGACGAACTGATGTCGGTGATCGTATCGCGCGCGGCCGGATTGCGCACTGCGCGGCGCATCAGTCATGTGTTCGTGATGGACATACCCGATCACGACCGGCTGCTGCTGATCACCGACGCCGCCGTCAACGTCGCCCCGAACCTCAGGGTCAAAGCCGATATCGTGCGCAATGCGATCGATGTCGCGCACGCCATCGGCATCGCCGAACCCAGGGTTGCGCTGCTGTCGGCGCTTGAAACCGTCAACCCCGGCATCCCCTCCACCGTGGATGCCGCCGCGCTGCGCGAAATGGCGCGGCGCGGCGAGATCACGGGCGGCATTGTCGACGGACCGCTCGCGTTCGACAATGCGATATCAGCCGAGGCGGCACGCATTAAGGGCATCTCATCGCCGGTTTCCGGAGCGGTGGACATTCTGGTCGTGCCGGCGCTCGAGGCCGGCAATATTCTTTACAAATCACTGGTTTACCTGGGCGCCGCGCTTGCCGCCGGCGTCGTGCTTGGCACCCGCGTGCCGGTGATCCTCACCAGCCGCGCCGACAGTCCCGCCTGCCGCATCGCTTCCGCCGCCGTCGCCTGCCTGATCGCGCATCAGCGTCGCAAGGAGGCGGCAGCATGAGCGACGCCATTCTCGTCATCAATGCGGGATCTTCCAGCATCAAGTTCGCGCTTTTCCCGGCCGATGCGGAGCTGGAATCCGGCGCCATCCTGCGCGGTCAGGTCGAAAACATCGGCACCGCACCCGCGCTGAAAGCCCGGCGGCAGGACGGCAGCAGCATCGCCGAACCAGCGCCGCAAGGCACCGCCGGCACTATAGCGAGCCTTGCCTTTCTCCTCGACTGGCTGAAACTCAACCTCAGCGAGCATCGTCTGGCCGGTGCCGGCCACCGTGTCGTGCACGGCGGCGAAAATCATTCCGTACCGGTGCGGATCGATGCCGGCGTGATCGAATCACTGGAGGCACTGATCCCGCTGGCGCGACTGCACGAGCCGATCGAAGTCGAGGCCATCAAGGGACTGGCGAAGCTGAGCCCCGGGATGCCGCAAGTCGCGTGCTTCGATACCGCTTTCCATTATCATCGCCCCAGCGTCGACAAACTGTTCGCGATCCCGCGTGAATACACCGCGGCCGGCGTCAAGCGCTATGGTTTTCACGGCCTGTCTTACGAATATATCGCGACCCGCCTGCCGCAAATTCTGGGCGACCGCGCCACTGGACGCGTGGTGGTCGCGCACCTGGGCAGCGGCGCGAGCATGTGCGCGATGCGCGAAGGCAGGAGCATCGCGACCACCATGAGCTTCACCCCGCTCGATGGCCTGATGATGGGCACGCGTTGCGGCGCGATCGATCCCGGCGTGCTGCTCTACGCCATCCAGGAGCGCGGCATGAGCGCGCACGAGGTGAGCGACATCCTCTACACCAAGTCGGGGCTGCTCGGCGTCTCGGGCATCAGCAGCGACTTGCGCGACCTGCTCGCGAGCGATGATCCGCACGCAAAAGAAGCGATCGAACTGTTCGTCTACCGCGCCACGCGCGAACTCGGCGCGCTTGCCGCCGTACTGGGCGGGCTGGACGCACTGGTGTTCACCGGCGGCATCGGCGAGCACGCGGCCGCGGTGCGCGCCATGATCTGTGACAAGGCGCGCTGGCTTGGCATCGAGCTCGACGCGGCGGCCAACGGTCAGCATGGGACCCTCATCACCACGGCGGCAAGCCGCGTCGCGGCATGCATCATCCCGACCGACGAGGAAATCGTGATTGCGCGCCATACGCGACGATTGCTGGAAACGGCGGCATCCGCACAACGGGTTAAGAGTCCCTAACATAATGAAACGCACGCTATGAAGATTCTCGTTCTCGGCGCCGGCGGCATCGGCGGCTATTACGGCGGGCGGCTCGCGGCAGCCGGCGCCGACGTCACGTTTCTGGTGCGCCCGCGCCGCGCCGAACAACTGGCGAAAAACGGCCTGGTGATCAAAAGCCCGTGCGGCGACCTGCAGCGCCCGGTCGCCACCGTGCTCGCCGCACAGTTGCAGCCCGGCTACGACCTGATCTTCCTCACCTGCAAAGCCTACGATCTCGCCGCCGCCATCGAAGCGGTCGCGCCTGCCGTCGATCAACGCACCGCACTCCTGCCCGCACTCAACGGCATACTGCATATTGATGTTTTAAAAGAGAAATTTGGAGAGGAGCCGGTGCTCGGCGGAGTCGCCCAGATCGCGGTAACGCTGGCGCCGGAAGGCGAAATTCATCACCTCGGTGAATTCCACGTGCTCACTTTCGGCGAACTCTCGGGGCGACGCTCGCCGCGCTGCGAAGCGTTCGCGCGCCTTTGCGCCCAGGCCAATTTCACGTCGCGCCTGTCCGACAACATCCCGCTCGAATTGTGGGAAAAATTCATGTTCTTGTGCACCCTCGCCGGCATGACCTGCCTGATGCGGGCGAGCGTCGGGGCGATCACGCGCAGCGACGACGGCGAAGCGCTGATGCGCGAAATGCTGGAGGAATGCCGCAGGGTTGCGGCCACTTCCGGTCACGAGCCGCGGCCGGAGGTGCTGGCGCGCTACGTGAGCCTGTTGACCGACCGCAAGTCGGGCTTCACCGCTTCCATGCTGCGCGACATCGAACGCAAGGGCCCCACCGAAGGCGAGCACATCGTCGGCGACATGCTGCGCCGCGCGCGGCAGTTCGAGATCGACGCGCCGCTGCTGCGCGTCGCCTTCAGTCATCTGCAGGCTTACGAGCAGGGATGACTCTGATCGCAAACCGGGGCCGGGTGACGGCAGGTGATGCCCGTGGCCGCTCATGTTGCCTGCAGCGCCCAGCCGCGGCAAACTTCCCACCCTTGAATGATATACGCTGAACCGAGCTATGCTCTCCGCCCCAACAGTCAGCCCAGGCGCGCCGGTGATCACCGGCAATCGCGTCGAGCTGCAATTACTTACGACGCTGAAATGCAATCTCAAGTGCAGCTACTGCAGCCTGAGGGTAGGCGATGTGCTGCGCTCCCAGAAGCACGCCACCTACAGTGCCGAGCAACTTGAGACCTTTGTAAATACGCACTTTGCCGGCAAGGAAATCTACATCACGCTCTACGGCGGAGAGCCTACGCTTAACACCGGATTCGCCCGCGAACTGCTGGACCGGTTTCCCGCTTGTCGCTTTAACATGCAGACCAACGGCACGCTTCTCCACCGCGTTTCGGACAAGATTCTCTCGCGGCTATCGAACATCATGATCTCGGTCGACGGCGGCGAAAAGATCACCGACAGCTACCGCGGCAAGGGCACATACCGAAAAGCGATCAACAACGCTGCCGCAGTCCGGAAAAAAACGCCTGGCACCCTGACCGCGCGGGTAACCTGGTGGAGCGGCGACACGACGTTCGAAGAACTGGACGAACTCACGCACGTTTTCGATTATGTCTATTTCCAGTTTGCTCAGGAAAAAACAGCGTACTCGCCGGAATCGTCGGCAAAGAAGAAAGTGGTGCTGGCGCAGCTCATCGAGAAATTTTTTGCAACAGACACGCTGTATCCATTCGTGCCCATCATGGGCACCTTGAGAAACAAGGTCGCGCCCTGGCGCATCAATGAACTGTCAGCAGGCATGTCCCAGTGCAGGGTCTCGACGAATCTGCTCAATGTCATGCCGGACGGCAAAATCTATCCGTGCCCGGACCTGCTGTACACACAGGAGCTGCAGCAGGGTGACGTCCCCGGCAACTGGGTCAGGAAGAGCCCGCTGCAACCCCATCCGAACATGCCCTGCCGGCAGTGCGCAGCGCATCATTACTGCCGCGGCAACTGCATGAAGAACCTGCATCTCGCCTACGTCAAGAACGATACGGAATGGCGAAAGCAAGTCACCGAGCCCACCTGCGAGCTGATCCGCTTCATGGGCGAGGAAGTCGATCGGCACGACCCTCACGGCTGGTATGGCAGGGCGCCGCTGCCGCTAAGAAACCGGCTCGTCAACGCCGAAGTCTACGAGTTCTGCGAAGTAATGCCCTGACTCTGCATCAGGCAAGCAGGTGTGCGCGATCCGATCTGCAGGAATATCAGGCAAGCAGGCGCCGCGTCTGAACTCATATCGACCAGGCTTTGACCGCCCCCGCAACAGCTGCGGTGTCGCGGGCTCAGAACGGAATGTCGTCGTCCATCTCGTCGAATCCGCCGCCGCCACCCTTCTTGGGCGGTGAGGCCTTGGCACCACCTTCCCCGGAAGCCGCCGCAGGCTCGCGCGCCGCGGACTCCGAACCGCCGCCGCGGCTGCCCAGCAATTGCATGCGGTCAGCGACGATTTCGGTGGAATAGCGGTCCTGACCTTCCTTGTCCTGCCATTTGCGGGTGCGGATGCGGCCTTCGATGTAGACCGGGGAGCCTTTCTTCAGATACTCGCCGGCGATCTCGGCGAGCTTGCCGAAGAAGGCGATGCGGTGCCACTCGGTATGCTCCTGTTTCTCGCCGCTCTTGTCCTTCCAGGTATCCGTGGTGGCGATGCGGATATTGGTCACCGCATCGCCGCTCGGCAGATAGCGCGTTTCCGGGTCGGCGCCAAGATTGCCGATAAGGATTACTTTGTTGATCGAGGCCATTCAGGTTCCCCCTGCGATTAATTTAAGTACATTCTGTTCGTCAAACGCGGCGCTGTCTACCTCCAGATAGGCGGCGCGTTCGGCCGCCACCACGCGCGCCTTGCGCACGCCCGGCAGCGTCTGCAATTCCGCCTGGAGGCAGTCCACCCGCTCGCGGTCGAGTTCCGGGATCGTATAGATGCGCGTGCTGAGTGTCGCCGGCACTTTCATGCCAAGCGCGAGCACGAGCCAGACGGCGAGCAGGGTCGCGCCGAAGCCGACAACACCCGTGCTGCCCCAGTGCTGATAAAGAAAACCGCCGCCCGCGGCGCCGAGAAAGCTGCCGAAAAACTGGATGCTGCTGTAAACACCGATCGCCGTACCCTTGGCGTCCGGCGGTGCCATGCGCGAAATCAGCGACGGCAGGGACGCTTCGAGGACATTGAACGACGTGAAAAATAGCAGTAGGAAAAGGGCGATCAGCCACACGTCGCCCATCAGCCACGGCATCGCCAGATACCCGGCCAGCAGCAGCGCCACGGAACCGACGAATACCGCCTTCATCTGCCCCGCTTTCCTCGCGCCAAGCACTGCCGGCAGCATCAGCACGAACGAGCCGAGCATGACCGGCAGATACACCTGCCAGTGGCTCGCCACGTCCAGCCCGGCCGAACGCAGCGCGAACGGCACCGCGATGAACAGCGCCATCAGCGCCGCGTGCAGCGCCATGATCCCGAAGTTCAGACGCAGGAGCTGCGTATCGCCCAGCACGCGCCGGAACTGGCTTGCAGCGTGCTGGCTGCGGGGAGGCGCAGGCTCCGGCACATCGGGAATCACGCGACGGACCACGATGATCGCAGCGAGCGCCAGCAGGCCCGTCATTGCAAAAATCCCCGGCACGCCGATGACATGATTGAGCCAGGGACTGGCGGCCAATGATGCCGCGAACGTCACGCCGATAGTGGAACCGATCATCGCCATTGCCTTGGTACGATGCTGGTCGCGCGTCAGGTCGGCCGCCAGCGCCATTACCGCCGCCGAAATCGCCCCCATGCCCTGCAGCACGCGCCCGGCGATGACCACGAGAATGTGCTGGCCGAACGCGGCGACGAAGCTGCCCAAGGCAAAAAGCACCAGACCGGCATAGATCACGGGCTTGCGGCCGTAGCGGTCCGACCACCAGCCGAACGGGATCTGCAGCATCGCCTGCGTCAGGCCGTAGGCACCGATGGCAATGCCGACCAGCGTCAGGTTGTTGCCGCCGGGCAGGTGTTCGGCATAGATCGCGAACACCGGCAGGATCACGAACATGCCCAGCATGCGCAGCCCGTAAATACCGGACAGGCCGATGCTGGCGCGCAACTCCCGGGAATTCATTCGATCGCTGGACATGGACCGCGGGGATAAGGATAAGGAGGATTTAAAACAGATTGGGAATTGACATCGAAGTTAGGTATATTAGCAGGTTTAGGTTAATTTCTCCCATACCGCGTGGCTGCCAACCAACCCACCCTCGTCCGGCCGCACACTTCCGATCCGGAATCACCGGCGCGCAGCGCCGATTTCATCCGGATCCGCGGCGCACGCACGCACAATCTCAAGAACATCAATCTCGATCTGCCGCGCAACAAGCTGGTCGTGATCACGGGACTCTCGGGTTCCGGAAAATCCTCGCTTGCCTTCGACACGCTGTACGCCGAGGGCCAGCGGCGCTACGTCGAGTCGCTGTCGGCCTACGCGCGCCAGTTCCTGCAGCGCATGGAAAAACCCGACGTCGACCTGATCG